>NZ_JBGFGM010000106.1:0-455 GCF_041224635.1 Leisingera sp. XS_AS12 | reverse complement strand
CGCCCCTTGCCGCTGCGTTCCCGGTCAAACAGCGCCACCATCGCTCCGAAGGCCGCAAACATGCCGCCTGCCACGTCGGCAAAGGCATCTCCGGCCATCATCGGCGGGCCGTCCTCGGCGCCGGTCATATCCATCAGCCCGCTCATCGCCTGGATGATGATGTCATAGGCCGGCAGCATCCGGTTCGGGCCTGTCTGGCCGAATCCAGAGACGGACACATAGACCAGCTGGGGGCAGGCCGCGCACAGTGTGTCCGCACCCAGCCCGAACCGGTCCATCACGCCGGGGCGGAAGTTTTCGACCAGCACGTCACACTCCGCCGCCAGCGCCCGCGCCGCCGCCGCGCCGTCCTCGGATTTCAGATCCAGAACGATGGATTTCTTGCCGCGGTTCACCGATTGGAACAGCAGACTCTCGCCGTCCCTGAAGGGGCCGATGTGGCGGTAGTCATCGCC
>NZ_JBGFGM010000105.1:0-70288 GCF_041224635.1 Leisingera sp. XS_AS12 | reverse complement strand
ACGCGGCGCTACATGACACTGGAAACCGTCGCCGCCATTTGCGACACTGCCCCCATGGACCCGGCGACAATCGCCGCCCTGTGACTGCGGCCGAGCCAAGGCCGAAGAGCAAAGTTACACCAACTCCCGGGACACTATCTTATTACGTGTTCGATTACGGGAGCGCGGACTTTCATGAAGTTCGCTGCACTGGCTCGACCCGCACCGCAAACGCGAAGCCGTTCGGAAGCAAGGGCAGGCAATAGACCTTCTCTACGACCTGTTCCAATTACCGCTGCTTCTCTCGGAAGTCGGCTCTTGACCGGATAGCCACTCGTTCGATGTTCCGCCCTCAAACGCGCTGCCATGCGCGCGAGAGCAGGATGACCACCGGAAAGGTCACTGCATAGGTCAGCGCGCCGTAGACCACCGAAGGTGTCGAGAATAGCGGAAAACCCGTCGCATCGCCCCACAGCATCGCCCCAGCGGCAAGCCCCAGCCCGCTGTTCTGCACGCCTGTCTCGACGGCGATGGTTGTCCGTTGAGGCTCGGACAGACCGCCGACCTGCCCAACGGCAAGACCGAGGCCCAGAAGGAGGAAAGTCAGAAGCGCAAGCTGCCACCCGATCAGGATCAGGCCGGATTGCAACGTGTCGGCGACTTCCATGAAGGACCAGCCGATGATCGCGATGAACACGGCGAAGCAGATGCGGAAGATGGCAGGTTCGTGCGGTTCGACGACGCGTGGCGCGAGGTGGCGTATCGCCATGCCCAGAAGGACAGGAACCGTGACGACCGCCACAACGCGCAACGTGAGATCCCCGAATTCGACCCCGAGCGCCTCGGTGCCAAGGAAATGACCCGCCGCCAGCAGGGACAGCGCCGGCAGGGTCGCCGCCGAAAGGATGTTGCTGACCGCCGTCAGGGACACGGACAGGGCCACATCACCGCCGGCAATCCGCGTCAGCAGGTTGCTCATCGCGGCGCCGGGGCAAAGCGTGAGGATCACGATGCCGAGGGCAAGCTCCGCATCCTGTTGCTGGGCCGAGACGAACAGGAAACCCACGACAGGAACCAGAAACACCTGGCTCGCCACCCCGAGAAAGAGAGCCTTTGGCCGTTTCAAGGAGGACCGGAAGTCGGCGACCGTCAGACCGAGGCCAAGCGCGAACATCATCACGAAGACCGCGACGGGAACAGCTACATCGATGATCGTGTCGGTTGTCACGGTTTTGAGCCTCGATCGATGCATATCACAACCGGCGTGGCAGATCGAGCCAAACGCTTGGCAGAGCATGCCAATACGATGGCGATGTCCATCCTTACATTCGGGACATCAAACCAGATGGAGAAATTCCAGCATGTCCCGCATCCAGCTTCCCGCCTCGATCGACGCCGCGCCAGCCGCCTCCCAACCCCTCCTCGAGGGGGTCAGGAAGATGCTCGGCAGTGTCCCGAACCTGTTCCGCATCACCGCGAACAGCCCCGCCGCGCTCGAGGGCTATCTCGGCCTGAACAGTGCGCTCGCGAAGGGCTTCCTGACACCGCAGACCCGTGAGCGGATCGCGCTGGCGGTCGCAGAGATCAACGGCTGCGACTACTGCCTGTCGGCGCACACTTACCTTGCAAAGACCCTCGCGAAGCTCGACGAGGCCGAGATCGCCGCGAACCGCGCCGGCGGCTCCTCCGACACGAAGGCCGACGCGGCCGTACGCTTCGCGGCCAAACTTGTGCGCGAACGCGGACAGGTTTCCGACGCCGACGTTTCGGCGCTGAGGATGGCGGGCTACAGCGACGCCGAGATCGTCGAGATCGTCGCACATGTCGCGCTCAACACCCTCACCAACTACCTGAACGAGGCGTTCGACACGCCCATCGACTTCCCGGTCGTCAGCGCCACGGCGGCCTGACACCGCGGACGCCCCCGGTCGCGCTTCCCCCCGCTGCCTCCCGCCCCGCGACCGGGGCGAACTCTGAGACACTCAGAAGGTTTAGCCAGATGACACGCCCCCCTTTGCCGCCCTTCGACGACGCGTCTGCCCGGATCAAGGTCCGGCTGGCGGAGGATGCCTGGAACAGCCGCGTACCTGAACGTGTCTCGCTCGCCTACACGCCCGACAGCCGGTGGCGGAACCGGGCCGAGATCTTCGAGGGGCGCGAGCGGATTTCCGAGGACGCGGAGGTCGTCGATCTTCTGAACGGCGCTGATGGACCCCGGGCGGAACGCGGCATCGTCATCCGGATCGTCGCGTTTGACTGCAACTGCCCGAAGAACATTCCGATCCGCCTGACCGATGCCGAGCGTGAGGAAGAGATCGCGCGTTTGTGCAACCGTATCGCGAGTCTCGAACGAGAATTCGCGAGGAAGACCTCCCCGAGCGCGAATTGAGTGCCTGAATGAAGCGGAGGTTTGTCAGGCAGCATGGAAAGACTGGCTTTCGCGACGCCTTCGGCTTAGCTTTGGCCATGCCGAGCGTGACAGCCGCATTTGCGCGCGCGATGGCCCAAGCGGCCGGGATGACGCTGAGAGATGACGGGGCTCTTGTCTCCGGCGGAGTGGTTGTGCGCCGTTTGCCGCAGCCGACGGACGGTCGGCTCACGGAAACCGACTATTTTGATTTTCTGGACTGGATCCGGCGCCAGCATGAAGACGAGGTCGCGCTGCTCGAAGCCTATGCCAAGATAATCCGAGCCGACGATATAGGCGTGCTCGGGTTGTCGATGAAGACGGCGCCGACACTCCGCGCCTCCCTCGAGCGCTTGGAACGTTACTGGCGGGTTGTCACGGATACCGCGATTTATCGCCTGGACGAATCCGGCGACCCGGCATGTCTACTCTTTGAGGCGCGCACGGAGCATCACCCGGTGCTCGAATTTCGCAACGAAGGCGCATTGGCCGGGTCCGCGCGCAATATTCGCCAGATCGTGGAAGGCGAATTGGTCCTCGAACACGTCTCGTTCCGCCACGCGTGCCGCAGCGATCCGGATCGCTATGCCGCGCATTTCGGCTGCCCCGTCCACTTCGAGGCGGATCGTAACGCCATAGCCTTCAAGCCCGAAATGCTCGACCTGCCGAACCGGCTGGGCGATGCAGCGGTGTCGGACTTCCTGACCGTCCATCTCGAGACGGAGATCGGCTCGCTCAAGGACGACCCCTCGCTTCGGGCGGCCCTTCTGCGTCGCTTGACACCGGCGCTCAGCAACGGCGTCCCGCAGGCGGCAAAGGTCGCGCGCGACATGGGGCTGAGCGAACGTACGCTCTACCGTCGCCTCGCCGAGGAGGGGCTGACCTTTCGTGACGTGCTCATCGAAGCGCAATCCTCGCTCGCCCAGGAGCTTCTGAGGGATAGCACGAGTTCCATCGCCGAGATCGCGTTCCTCACCGGGTTTTCCGAGCAAAGCACGTTCAGCCGAGCGTTCAAGCGCTGGGTCGGACAGGCGCCCGCGCAGTTCAGGCAGCAGTTTTCGGACCGGTAGCGCCGATCTGCCGCGACTGTGGCAGGACCGGCCCGCACGTTGGCGGAGCCGACCAGGATCGCCGCTGAATTCCCGGACCAAGGTTAGCCCGTCAGACATCGAGGAGGTCGCACCGGCGCCTGCCTGCCGCGGCCGAACGACTTGTTCCGAAAGGGCCGCGCCGGATGTCCGGGGATCCTCCTTGTCGTGCAGGCCGGCGCAGCCCGCAGACCGGGGCGCAAAGTTCAGCCGACGTGGCAGGATCGGCCATGCGCTTGGCAGGCTCAGCCGATACGGCCGTCATCTTCAGGAGATAGCGTAAGGTTATCGACCCCTGGAGAGCTGAAGTACCGGCGCGACCCCCGGCAAGCGCTCTCCTCCAAGCCGGAGGCCAACGCCATGAACGAGATCATAGGAACGAAGCACACCCCGACCGAACAGGGCGACGATCATCGGTCTCGAGCGCCTTCGAAGCCCCCGATCCTGATCGGTGAGATGACCTACCTGGTTTTGCTCGCGGTCGCCGCTGCCCTTCTGACCGGCCTCCTCGCCTTGCCGTTCACAATGCCGGACAGGGCCTTCGCGGAACCTCCGACGGCAATCGACGTGGCAGGCTTTGGCCGCGCGCGAGCTTCCGGACCGCCGCCCTCCTGAACTGACGACGCGCAGGTTGCGCCCGCGAGTTGTGGGCGCGCCGCCATCCCGAGCGACGCGATGTTTTCTTTGGCTCGGCCGACACCCGGCCGTGAACGGAAGAGATGTGCCGCACGTAGGGAAGCCCAACCCGATTAACCCAAGCAGTACGCCGGCCGGCGCGTTGCCACCACCACCGAGAAGGAGACTTGAAATGGACCACGACCACAATCACGACCGCGCCTGCGCCTGCGGCTGCGACGCCACCCCCGAGCGGGTCGACATGGCACGCCGTCGCCTGATGGCGGGAGCGGCAGGCGCCGCCGCCGCAAGCGCTGTTGCCGTTACCGGCGGTGCCGCGACCGCCGCTACCGACGAGGCCCGCGCCATCTATGCCGATCCTGACGAGCCAGGTCTGCCGCAAGTCGACATGGACATCGCGTCGGGCCGAACGGCCCTCGTTGTCACTGATCCCCAGATTGATTTCCTGTCCGAGGACGGCGTCACATGGGGCGTCGTCGGCGAAAGCGTGACAGAACAGGGCACCGTCGACAATATCGAACGGCTGTTCGCGGCCGCCAAGACCGCCGGGATGCCTGTCTTCATCTCGCCGCATTACTACTACCCGCACGACCACAAGTGGCAGTTCGAGGGAACCCTTGAAAAGACCATGCACTCCATTGGCATGTTCGACCGGCTCGGTCCCCTGAATCTCGACAATTTCGAAGGCTCCGGCGCCGACTGGATGCCACAGTACAAAAAATACATCGAGGACGGCGAAACCATCGTCTGCTCGCCGCACAAGGTTTACAGCCCCGCTCAGAACGACCTGAACCTGCAGTTGCGCAAGCGCGGGATCGACAAGGTGATCCTTGCGGGGATGTCGGCGAACCTCTGCACCCAGGCGCATCTTTACGAGCTGCTGGAGCTCGGCTTTGAGGTCGCCGTCGTGCGCGATGCCACGGCCGGCGCCAAGGTGCCCGAAGGCGATGGCTATCTCGCCGCGATCATCAACTTCCGCATGGTGGCGAACGGTGTCTGGTGGACCGACGAGGCCGTGAAACGCATCGCCGCGGCGACCTGACCGGTTTCACCACCCCCGACCCAACCAAGGCGAACTCAACCAAAGGAGACTTCCCATGAAAATCAAACTCATCAAGGGAACCATCAACTGGACCACCACGCTGATCGTCGCCTCCGTCGCCACGCTCACCGTCGCCACATGGGCGCATGCCGCCGACGAGTACAACGTCGTCAAAGGCCTCACCATCGCCGGCAAGCCGCTCGGGATGCATGGGATCGACCCGGTGTCGATGTTCACCGGCCAGACCCCGGTGATCGGCGACTCGACCCATTCCGTCGTGCATGACGGTGTCGACTACTACTTCGCCGACGCCGAGACCAAGGCACGTTTCAAGGCCGATCCGGCAGCGCACCTGCCGCAATTCGGCGGCTTCTGCGCCTACGGCGTCTATGCCGGCGCCAAGCTCGACGGCGATGTGCGCTATGCCGACATCGTCGACGGCAAGCTTTATCTCTTCGTGAACGCCGCGACCCTCGAGAAATACCTCGAAGATCCGGAGGCGGTTATAGCCGGCACCAACGCCAAATGGCCCGGTATTGTGAATACGCCTGTGAGCGATCTCTGATCCAGGTAACCCGAAAAAACTGGCGGCTCGCGCAGATGCCCGGGCCGTCCCCTCTCTTCTCTGAAACTACAGGATAAAGCGATGACAACCCTGCTTCGCATCGATGCCAGCGCCCAACGGCAAGACCGTTCGCTGACGCGAATGCTGACAAGTCTATTCACGACCGAATTCTTGCATGCCAATCCGGACGCAGAGGTGATCGCCCGTGATATCGGACAGGATCCGGTTCCGGCAATTGATTATCGATTCATCCACGCAGCCTTCACCCCGCCCGAGGCTCGCGAAGACTGGATGACCGAGCGGCTGGCCCTTTCAGATGCCCTGATCGACGAGGTGGTGGCTGCGGATATCATCGTTCTGGGGGCGCCCATGTACAATTACGGGATGCCCGCCGCGCTGAAAGGCTGGATTGACCACGTTGCACGGATCGGTCGAACCTTCTCCTTCGATCTGGGACGTGGCGACTTCCCCATCGAACCGATCCTGAAGGACAAGCAGCTCGTCGTGCTGTCGTCGCGGGGCGAGTTCGGTTTTGAGCCCGGCGGGCCACGGGCGCACCTGAACGCACTGGATCCCGCCATTGCTGCTTGCGCACATTACTTTGGTGTCGACGTCGCAGACATCCAAACCGTTGCCATTGAATATCAGGAGTTCAAGGACGCACGGCATGACCGTTCGGTCAGCGCTGCCAAAGACGCGACGCGTGCACTTGCACAGCAGTTTGGCAGACCTGCCAAACAAACGACTTTTCACCCGACTGACCAACCCAAGAAAAAGGACAAACCAATGACAGACTTTCCTACGCACACGATCGATTCCGCTCCCGCAGACGCAAAACCGATCCTGCAGGCTGCGCTGAACGGGTACGGCTTCGTGCCCAACCTCTACGCCACCATGGCGGAGGCTCCGACCATCCTCGAAGGTTACACAACGCTATCGGCCATCTTCGGCAAAACGGAGCTGTCGGAAACCGAGCGTCAGATCATTCTGATGACCAACAACCGATTGAATGGCTGCCAATACTGCATGGCAGCACACACGACGCTATCGCAGATGGCCGGAGTTGCGGAGGATGTCATCGCGGCGCTGCGCAACGATACCCCCATCGCGAACAGCAAACTGGAAGCTCTGCGCCAGTTTGTCATCGTGATCAACGAAAGTCGTGGATGGCCCACTGGCGCGCAGATCGAGCGTTTTCTGCAGGCCGGTTATACGCGGCAAACCGTGCTCGAGGTTATTCTTGGCACGGCACTGAAAACCCTGTCCAACTACACCAACCATATCGCGGAAACGGACCTGGATACGGCATTCGCAGCCAATGAGTGGCCAGAACCCGCGTCCCAAGCCGCGGAATAGCTCCGCGCGACGGGCCGGTGTCTGATGGCACGTAACGGGGCAACAGCAACAAAACCCGTCGCTGTTGCCCCAGGTGTGCCTGGCGGCGGCACTTTTCAAAAGGATGAGCCGCGCAACAGCCTCACCGCCGTCAAAGAGCGAGCGTCCGTTTCTTGCGCGGAGTCGCCATTGGCTGCAGCTGCAGCGAAGGTCGGCAAACCGCCCGTTCGGCCATCGGGTGACGGTTCAATAACAATGCAGATTGGACCTCTTTTTCTGGCACCGCTCAAACCAAGCTGTGCATACTATCAATTGGGTTTTGCCCGAGGGAACTCCTCATAGACACCGTGGGGCTCGCCCGCAGGCTCACAATAAGAGCCTGGCCAAGGGGATTTATCCCGCCAGACCGCCACGCTTAGCTAAAGTTATATCCAGATCAAATCCGCCGCGCCCGAAGGCAACGGCGGGTCTATAGTGGTTACAGTTGCATTCTAAGCTGGTCGAATTGCAAACTGCTACTGGTCTTCACACATCACTGACTCTTTCAGAGCGTGCCCCTCACCCGCATTTGGAGTGGCCGCAGCTGCGGCAGGTCATGCAGCCTTCGACCATCTGCATATCGAACTGGCCACAGCTGGGGCAGGCCTTGCCACGCGGCGGCGTGAGGTTCACCACTTCCGCCTGCGGGTCGGACTTCAGGCCCATGCCCTCGCCTTCCAGGAAGCCGGTCTTGATCAGATGCGTCTCAATCACGCCACCAATAGCCGCGAGGATCGACGGGATGTACTTGCCCTGCACCCAGGCGCCGCCGCGCGGATCGAACACCGCCTTCAGCTCCTCGACCACGAAGGACACGTCGCCGCCGCGGCGGAACACGGCCGAGATCATCCGGGTCAGCGCCAGCGTCCAGGCGTAGTGCTCCATGTTCTTGGAGTTGATGAAGACCTCGAACGGGCGGCGGTGGCCGTTGATGATGATGTCGTTGATGGTCAGGTAGATCGCGTGCTCGGAATCCGGCCACTTCAGCTTGTAGGTGTGCCCCTCCAGGCTCTGCGGGCGGTCCAGCGGCTCGGACATGTAGACGACCTCGGCGCCGTTCTCGTCCACGTCGGCCTCATGCGGCGCATCGGCGCTTTCGCCCGGCGCGGTGTCGGCGCTTTCGCTCACCGACAGGACCGAGCCAGTCACGTCGTTCGGACGGTAGGTGGTGCAGCCCTTGCAGCCCTGGTCCCAGGCCTGCATGTAGACGTCCTTGAAGTCATCAAAGGAGATGTCTTCGGGGCAGTTGATGGTCTTGGAAATCGACGAGTCAATCCATTTCTGCGCCGCCGCCTGCATCTTGACGTGGGCCGCGGGGCTCAGCGTCTGGGCGTTCACGAAATAGCCGGGCAGCTTGGCGTCATCGCCGAACTTCTCGCGGTACATCTGCACCGCGTAGTCGACCACCTCTTCCTCGGTGCGCGAGCCGTCCTTCTGCAGCACCTTGCGGGTGTAGGCATAGGCGAACACCGGCTCGATGCCCGAGGAGACGTTGCCCGCGTAAAGGCTGATGGTCCCGGTCGGCGCGATCGAGGTCAAGAGCGCGTTGCGGATCCCATGCTCGCGGATCGCCTCGCGGACGTCCTCATCCATGTTCATCATGTTGCCGGAGGCGAGGTATTTCTCCGCGTCGAACAGCGGGAAGGCGCCCTTTTCCTTGGCAAGATCCACCGACGCCAGATAGGCGGCGCGGGCGATGCTGTGCAGCCATTCCTCGGTCTGACGCGCCGCTTCGTCGGTGCCGTATTCCAGCCCCAGCATCAGCAGCGCATCGGCCAGGCCGGTGACGCCGAGGCCGATGCGGCGCTTGTTCTGCGCTTCCTCGGCCTGCGCCTCCAGCGGGAACTTGGAGACGTCGACCACGTTGTCCATCATCCGCACCGCGGTGGCGACCAGATCCTGCATCGCCTCCTGGTCCAGGTGGGCGTTGGTCTCGAACGGGTCCGCCACCAGGCGCGCCAGGTTGATCGAGCCCAGCAGGCAGGCGCCATAGGGCGGCAGCGGCTGCTCGCCACAGGGGTTGGTGGCCGCGATCTGCTCGATATAGCTGAGGTTGTTGGCCTTGTTGATGCGGTCGATGAAGATCACGCCCGGCTCGGCGTAATCATAGGTCGCCTGCATGATCTTGTTCCACAGGTCGCGCGCCTGCACGGTGTGGTAGACCTTGCCGTCGAACTGCAGATCCCAGGAACCGTCGGATTTGACCGCTTCCATGAAGGCATCCGTCACCAGCACCGACATGTTGAACATGCGCAGGCGGGCGGGATCGGACTTGGCGGTGATGAACTGCTCGATGTCCGGGTGGTCGCAGCGCATGGTCGCCATCATCGCGCCACGGCGGGAGCCGGCCGACATGATGGTGCGGCACATCGCGTCCCACACGTCCATGAAGGACAGCGGCCCGGAGGCATCCGCCGCCACGCCCTTCACATCCGCGCCGCGCGGCCGGATGGTGGAGAAGTCATAGCCGATGCCGCCGCCCTGCTGCATCGTCAGCGCCGCCTCTTTCAGCATGTCGAAGATCCCCGACATGCTGTCCGGCACGGTGCCCATCACGAAGCAGTTGAACAGCGTCACCTGGCGCGCGGTGCCGGCGCCTGCGGTGATGCGACCGGCGGGCAGATATTTGAAATCTTCCAGCGCCTCGTAGAATTTCTCTTCCCAAACATCGGGTTGCTTCTCCGCCCGCGCCAGGTCACGCGCGATGCGGCGCCAGCTGTCCTCGACCGTCACATCGATCGGAGTGCCATCCGCTTTCTTGAAACGGTATTTCATATCCCAGATCTGCTCAGCGATGGGGGCGGCAAAGCGGCTCATGTGTCGATCCTTCGAGTCGTTCGGGCTTCATGCGAAACGGCTCCGCGACGGCTGCTCTTTGAGGGCACCGTGGCGAATCCATTTTTGATTAAGGCTTACTTGCAGCAATTGCGTAGGAGAACACAATACCTTGAAGTCAGAGCGCCGTAAACCACTATATAGAGGTGTCGCTCTGGATGACTCTGTGGATATCTTGTGCGCAAGTCCCGATGGCAAACCCATCGAGCGACGCGCGCAGATACGGACAATCCTCTCAGCGCCTGCTCGACACCCCCTGTCCGAAAAGATTTGACCAAGTACGCCTTCATCTCCACGGGCCATCCAGCACCAGCTAACCCCATGACGGTAATACACATCTGCCCTCGGAACCCGAAGAAGGCAGCCAGGCCGAGAACCGTCCAGTGATCACCTTCGGCAGGCAATGCCCGCCCGCAGCCCGTCGCATCCCGCGACGCCAGCCTTGATTTTCAGGTATTGGAACGCCCGGCGAGCCGGGCCGACTTCAGGCAATACGGCCCCCAATACGGCCCCGCCGTCGCTGGCCCTGTCCGGGCACCGGGGCAAATCCATTTTCTACCGAGGCTTACCGGCAGAAAATGCCTCGACAAACACAAGACCTTGAAGTCTGCGGTCCAAATACTACTATATACAGACAAGGCGCTGAACGACTCTGTGGGGAAACTGTGGATAACTGCATCAACTTGGTAAAGCTCTCGGTGGGCACGGAAAGCGTCGACGGGCTGATGGCCTGGCAAGCGATGCGCCGCGCCGAATTGCCGGAGGGATTGCCGCGCCACGTCACCCGCATGTGGCCCAAGCGCGAGGCGGAGCTTTTGAACGGCGGTTCGATCTACTGGGTCATCAAGGGGCTGATCCAGTGCCGCCAGCGCATCCTGCGCCTGGACGAGTTGCGCGGCGAGGACGGCATCCGCCGCTGCGCCATCGTGCTGGACCCGCAGATCCACCGCACCCACACCGCGCAGAAGCGCCCGTTCCAGGGCTGGCGCTACCTCAAGCCCGAGGACACCCCCGCGGATCTCCCCGCGGGCAAGAAACAGGAAGATCCCCTGCCCCCGGAGCTGTCACAGGCTCTGGCCGAGATCGGAGTAATCTGAGGCCTGCCGCACTCCCCCCCTTGCGGCAGCCTCGCCAGCGCCGGGCGTCAGCCCGGCGCGCGGCCCAACCGGGGCGGTGCCATCCGTGATGGCGCCTGCCCCGGGCGGGAGCGCCCACCATCGGAATTGAAACCAGCGTTGAAATCAGACTGCAGGGGCGTTCTCCCGCCCCCTTGCAAAGGCATCTCGCGATGCCTTCAAGGTGTTGGGCCCAGCCCGCGCCTTGCGCGGGCTGCCCCGCGTTACTTGCGCGCTTCCAGCAGGTCCAGAAGCGTGTTCAGCGCCGCCTTGTCCTCGGTGCCGTATTTCGCCACCCGGCTGCGCCACAGGGTGGCCTGCGACTTCAGCACCAGCCCGTCCGCCAGCAGTTTCAGGTGGTTGGCGCGCAGGGTCTCACCGGTCGAGGTGATGTCGGCGACCATCTCGGCGGTCTCGTTCTTCACCGTGCCCTCGGTGGCACCCTGGCTGTCGACCAGCTGGTAGTCCGCCACCCCCGCATCGGTGAGGAACTCGCGCACCAGCCGGTGGTACTTGGTGGCGATCCGGAGGCGGTGGCCATGCTGCGCGCGGAAGGCCGAGGCCGCCGCATCCAGATCATCCAGCGTGTCCACGTCGATCCAGCACTGCGGCACCGCCAGCACCAGGTCGGCATGGCCAAAGCCCAGCTCGGCCAGCTCCTCCACCTGCTGTTCAAAACGCGGCAGCTTCTCCTGCACCAGGTCGGTGCCGGTCACGCCCAGGTGGATGCGCCCCGCCGCCAGCTCGCGCGGGATCTCGCCCGCCGACAGCAGCACCAGCTCCATGTTGGACACGCCTTCGACCGCGCCGGCATATTCCCGGTCCGATCCGGTGCGCGACAGCGTCACGCCGCGCTTGGCGAACCAGTCGAATGTCTTTTCCATCAGCCGCCCCTTGGACGGCACCCCCAGCTTCAGCGTCATGCCCGCGCCTCCTCAAGCTGCACCATCAGATAGGGGCGCAGCACGCCGCCCACTGCCGGGATCTCCTCGCCCTGCCCCAGTTGCCGGGTCAGCGCATCATAGCGCCCGCCACTGGCAATCGGCGGCAGGTCGGGGCGCGCCTCGGCGTAGAAGCCAAAGACGAACCCGTCATAATACTCCATCGAGGTGCGCCCGTAAGAGGCCTCGAAATCGAGGTTCTCCACATCGACGCCGCGCGCCTTCATCGCCGCGGTGCGCGCATCCAGCCGGTCCAGCGCCGGGTTGATCTGCGGCAGGTCCACCGCGATGTCGCGCATCTGCTCGATGGCATAGGGCACGGTCTCACGCACCGCCATCAGCGCCTCAAGCGCCAGCAGCTCATGCTCGGCGATCGGCGGCGCCTTGGCGTCGGCGCGCAGCGCCTCCACCCGAGCCTGCACCTCGGCGGCGCGGCGCTTGCCCAGCTGCGGTGCCGAGCCGGTCAGGTCGCCCTCGGTCTCCAGCAGCTTCTTGCGCGTCTCCGGCACCGGGGTACGACCCGCGAACCGGTCGAGCAGCGCGCGGAAGCGGCGCGGCCGCCAGATGTGGCGCATCAGCGCCGCCTTGCGCTTCTCGGTGGTGTTCAGCCCCTGGACCGCGGCCATCAGGATGCCGATGTCGCCGGTCGCCGCCCGCAGCGGCAGCCCCCGCACCTGCAGCGCGAACAGCGCAAACACCTCGGCATCCGCCGCCGCCGCATCCTCGCGGTCGAACACCTCGTAGCCGACCTGCAGGTATTCATTGGGCCGCTCGGGGTAATGTTCCTGGCGGCGGAACACCTTGCCCGAATAGGTATAGCGCGCAGGCTCGGCACCGTGGCGCATATGCGCCTCCACCACCGGCACGGTGAAATCCGGGCGCAGCATCTGCTCGCCGCGCAGCGCGTCCGAGGTCACATAGGCCCGCGCCCGGATGTCCTCGCCATAGAGATCCAGAAGCGTATCGGCGGGTTGCAGCAGCGGCACGTCGACGACCTGCGCACCGGCCGCTTCGAAGCGCACCCTGAGCTGCGCCGCCCGCGCCTGGACCGCGCCCAGGTTATCCGCCAGGTCACCGACCCGTCCTTGCGTTTTCACAGCCATCGTTCAGCCCTGCCCGTCGAGGATTTCACGCACCTTGGCAACCAGTTCCGTGCGCGGCACTTCGAACTGGCTGGGGCGTTCCTTCCACTCTTCCAATGTGGCGTTCTCGGCGATCTTGGCGCCGAGGATCAGGTCCTTGATCTGCACCACGCCGTTTGCCTTCTCGTCGCCCCCCTCGATCACCGCGACCGGCGAGTTGCGCTTGTCGGCGTATTTCAGCTGGTTGCCGAAGTTCTTGGGGTTGCCGAGGTAAACCTCGGCGCGGATGCCCGCATTACGCAGCTCCGCGACCATCGCCTGATAATCGGCCATCCGGGCGCGATCCATCACCGTGACCACCACCGGGCCGGTTGCCTCGGCCGTCAGACGGCCCTTGGCGTGCAGCGCCGCCAGCAGCCGGTCGACGCCGATGGAGACCCCCACCGCGGGCACTTCCTGGCCGGTGAAACGCTTGACCAGACCGTCATAGCGACCGCCGCCCGAAACCGAGCCGAACTGCCGCTTGCGGCCCTTCTCGTCGAGAATTTCAAAGGTCAGCTCGGCCTCGAACACCGGGCCGGTGTAATAGCCCAGACCGCGCACCACAGACGGGTCGATCTCGATCCGGTCCTGGCCATAGCCGCCCGCGGCCAGCAGCTCGCCGATCTGCTCCAGCTCGGCAATGCCCTCCTGACCCGCTTTGCTGTCGCCCACCGCGGCGCGCAGGTTGGCGATTGTGCCCGCCGCATCCGCCGCCTTGGAGGTGAGGAAGGCCAGCACCGGGGCTGCCTGATCCTCCGACAGGCCGACGCCGTCGATATAGGCACCGGAGGCATCCAGCCGCCCCTTGGTCAGCAGCTCGCGCACGCCAGCCTCGCCCACCTTGTCGAACTTGTCGATGGTGCGCAGCACGTCGTCGCGCTTGGCGTCGCCATCGGCAAGGCCCATAGCCTCCAGCACGCCGTTCAGGACCTTGCGGTTGTTGACCCGCACCAGGTAATCGCCGCGCGGAATGCCGACGGTCTCCAGCGTGTCCGACAGCATCGCGCAGATTTCCGCATCCGCCGCCATCGAGGACGTGCCGACAGTATCCGCATCACATTGATAGAACTGGCGGAAACGGCCCGGACCGGGTTTCTCGTTGCGCCAAACCGGCCCCATCGCATAGCGGCGATAGGGGGTCGGCAGATCGTTGCGGTGCTGCGCATAGACCCGCGCCAGGGGCGCCGTCAGGTCATACCGCAGCGCCATCCACTCGCCGTTGTCCTTTTCGTCGAACTCCTGCCAGGCGAAGACACCCTCGTTGGGGCGGTCGACGTCGGGCAGGAACTTGCCCAGCGCTTCGACGGTTTCCACCGCCGAGGACTCCAGCGCCTCGAAGCCGTAATGATGATACACACCCGCGATGGCCCGCAGCATCTCAGTTCGCTGGGTCACCTCCGCGCCAAAATAGTCACGGAACCCCTTCGGCGTTTGCGCCTTGGGGCGGGGTTGTTTCTTCACTTTGGCCATCTGAGGCCTCCTCACGGGTAGCGGTTTCACTCGCGTGGCGGTCTAGCGGATGCAAGCCGTGGCGGCAAGAAGGAGCCGCGGCGTCGCGCCCGAAGAGGCGTAAAAACCAATCCGGCGCCCGCGAGATCCCGACCGGCGCAGGCCGCGATTTTATCCGGACACCATGGACCTTGGCCGCCAACGCACCTATTTAGATGCATCCGCAATCAGAGGTCCGAACCATGCAGCATCTGGAAGAGCAAATCGCCCATCTGACCCGCAGCGTGGAGGAGATGAGCGACGTGATCACCCGCCAGCAACAGGAGATCGACGTGCTGACCCGCCGCGTTGCCCTGCTGGTGCAGCGCGAGGCCAGCCGCGAGCAGGAAGGCACCGGTGGCGTGATCCTCGGCGACGAGCGCCCGCCGCATTACTGACGCCTGCGCCGCCCGGTCGGCACAGCATCCGACGGCCGCAGCGCCGGAAGCACAGCGCGTGGAAAACTTGCCGCGCGCAAAGAAACCGCTTGCGCATTTGCCGCAGGGTCATGCACGCTGGGGCTGAATTGGCCTTGGCAAATGGGTTTGCCCTTTTTAATTGCGTTCGCAAAACGCACAAATTGGACGCTGGCAGTGACAAGCAACGCGGAACTGGTACATTTTTGGTTCGAAGAGGTCTGGTACCGCGACAACAACGCGGTGCTGGGAGAGATGTTCTCGGACGAGACAGAGGCCACCGGGCCGGTGTCCAACCTGATGGGCAAACAGTTCATCGCGTCGGATTTCGTGTCCACCATGAAGGCGCTGCTGGGCGGCGCGCCGGAGTTCACCTTCCGCGTCTTCGAGGAAGCCGGCGATTGGGTCATCACCTGTTTCGACGTGCATGTGACCAATCACCCGCACCGCCCACCGTTCGATTTCGATGGCCAGATGATCTTCAAGGTCGAGAATGGCCAGATCTCCGCGATCCACTCCAGCCTGAACTACATCAAGCTGTTCGAGGGGCTGGGCCAGATGCCCCCGGAGACCCTGCCGGTCTGCCTCAGCGGGGCGGAGCTGGTCTGGAAGTGATCCAGACCCGATCCGGCGGCAGGCGCGCTACGCCGCCTGCCCTCAGATCTCCTCCACGTCCATCACCCCGTCCAGCGACTTCAGCGCGCCCTTGATCTGCGGGTTGATGGGGAACGGCTGGCCCAGGTCCATCTCGACATCGCCGGGCAGACCGGGATCCTGCAAATACATGAAGATCTCCCCGCGAGAGGCGTTGCGGGCGGCCGATTTGGCGTCTTCCAGCACCTGCGCCACGGTGTTCACGGCCGACACGTCGTTGAGATAGACCCGCAGGCAGCTGCGCCCGGCATCCGCAATCGCACTGTCCACCGGCCCGACCGAGCGCACCAGGAGCTTTAGCTGATCGCTTTCCATCGTGGCCTCGGCCGTGATCACCACCTTGGCCCCGGTCTCGAGGAATTCGCGCGACTTTTCCAGCACTTCCGAGAACAGCGTCACCTCGAAGGCCCCGGTGGGATCGCTAAGCTGGACAAAGGCAAAGCGGTTGCCGCGCGCTGATTTGCGCTCCTGACGCCCGGCCACTACGCCGGCCATCTTGGCCATGAAGGGACCACGTTCGGCCTTGGCCGTCACCTCGTCCAGCGTCATCACCTTCTTGCGCTTGAGCGCGGGCATGTAGTCATCCAGCGGGTGGCCGGACAGGTAGAAGCCGATCGCCTTGAACTCCTCGCTCAGCCGTTCAGCGGGCAGCCAGTCGGGAACATTCGGCAGCCGCGGCTCTGGCAGATCCTCGCCCGCCTCGCCGAACAGCGACACCTGGTTGGAGTTGCGCTGGTCATGCACCGCCGCGGAATAGTCGACCAGCGCGCCGAGGCTCTCGAACACCCGCCGCCGGTTGCTGTCCAGCTGGTCAAAGGCCCCTGCCCGCGCCATCATCTCCAGCGGCCGCTTGCCGACCCGTTTCAGGTTCACCCTGCGGGCAAAGTCGAACAGGTTCACGAACGGCCGCTCCTGGCCGTCTTCGCTGCGCGCCTCGGTCACGAGACGCATGACGTCGACGCCGACGTTCTTCAGCGCGCCCAGCGCGTAGACCAGCTCGCCGTTCACCACGTTGAACGTCGCCATCGAGCGGTTGACGCAGGGCGGCACATAGGGGAGCCCCAGCCCCTTCTTCACCTCTTCGAAGTAGATCGCCAGCTTGTCGGTCAGGTGGATATCGCAGTTCATGACGCCGGCCATGAACTCGACCGGGTGGTTCGCCTTCAGCCAGCCGGTCTGATAGGACACCACCGCATAGGCCGCCGCGTGCGACTTGTTGAAGCCGTAGTTGGCGAATTTCTCCAGTAGGTCGAAGACCTCGCTCGCCTTCTTCTTGTCGACGCCGTTCTTGGCCGCGCCGGCCTCGAACTTCGGCCGCTCGGCGTCCATCGCCTCCTTGATCTTCTTACCCATCGCCCGGCGCAACAGGTCGGCGCCGCCGAGGCTGTAGCCGGCCATCACCTGGGCGATCTGCATCACCTGCTCCTGGTAGACGATGATGCCCTGGGTTTCCTCCAGGATGTGGTCGATCAGCGGGTGCACCGACTGGATCTCGCGCTGGCCGTTCTTGACCTCGCAATAGACCGGGATGTTTTCCATCGGGCCCGGACGGTACAGCGCCACCAGCGCCACGATGTCCTCGATGCAGGTCGGCTTCATGCGCTTCAGCGCGTCCATCATGCCGGTGGATTCCACCTGGAACACCGCCACGGTCTTTGCCCGCGAGTAGAGGTCGTAGGTCGCCTTGTCATCCAGCGGGATGGCGTTGATCTCGTTCACCGCCCCTTCCGGTGGCTCGTATAGCTGGGTGCCATCGGCCGCGACATGCAGGTCACGCCCGGACTGCTTGATGAGGTCCACGGCGTTCTGAATGACCGTCAGCGTTTTCAGGCCCAGAAAGTCGAATTTGACCAGACCGGCCTGTTCGACCCATTTCATGTTGAACTGGGTGGCCGGCATGTCCGAGCGTGGATCGCGGTAAAGCGGCACCAGCTCGTCCAGCGGCCGGTCCCCGATCACAACCCCCGCCGCGTGGGTACCGGCCGAGCGCAAGAGCCCCTCGACCTGCATGCCGTATTTCAGCAGCCGGTCGACGACCTCCTCGTTCTCGGCCTCCTCGCGCAGGCGCGGCTCTTCCTTCAGACTGTCGGCGATCGACATCGGCTTCACGCCCTCGACCGGGATCAGCTTGGACAGCCGGTCCACCTGGCCATAGGGCATCTGCAGCACCCGGCCCATGTCGCGCACCGCCGCCTTGGACAAGAGCGCGCCGAAGGTGATGATCTGCCCCACCTTGTCGCGGCCGTATTTCTCCTGCACGTATTTGATGACTTCCTCGCGGCGGTCCATGCAGAAGTCGATGTCGAAGTCCGGCATCGACACCCGTTCCGGGTTGAGGAAGCGTTCGAACAGCAGCGAGTAGCGCAAGGGGTCAAGGTCGGTGATGGTCAGCGCATAGGCCACCAGAGAGCCCGCGCCCGAGCCCCGCCCCGGCCCCACCGGGATGCCGTGGTCCTTGGCCCACTGGATAAAGTCCGCAACGATTAGGAAGTAGCCGGGAAAGCCCATGCCCTCGATGATGCCCAGTTCGAAATCCAGTCGTTCCTGGTATTCCTCGACGCTGACCGCATGCGGGATCACCGCCAGGCGCTTTTGCAGTCCCTCGTTGGCGATGCGGCGCAGCTCGGCCACCTCGTCGTCGGCGAATTTCGGCAGGATGGGATCGCGGCGATACGCCATGAAGGCGCAACGGCGGGCGATTTCCACCGTGTTTTCAATCGCCTCCGGCAGGTCGGCGAACAGCGCGACCATCTCCTCCTGGCTTTTGAAGTAATGCTGTGCGGTCAGGCGGCGGCGCGGCTCCACCTGGTCGACATAGGCCCCCTCGGCGATGCAGATCATCGCGTCATGCGCCTCGTACATCTCCGTGTTCGGGAAATAGACGTCGTTGGTGGCAACCAGCGGCAGCTCCATCGCATAGGCCATCTCGACATGGCCGCGCTCGGTCAGCTGCTCGGCCTCGGGCTGGCCATGCTCCCCTGGGTGCCGCTGCAATTCCACGTACAGCCGGTCGGCAAAGATCGCCTTCAACCGCTGCATCAGCGCCTCTGCCGCGGGGCGCTGCCCCTGTTGCAGCAACCGCCCCACCGGTCCGTCCGGCCCGCCGCTGAGACAGATCACCCCCTCGCAATGCGCTGCCAGCTCCTCCAGCGTCACATGCGGCAGCTCGTTGCCCTCCCGCAGGTACAGGCAGGAGTTCAGCTTCATCAGGTGCTCATAGCCGGTCTCGCTCTGCGCCAGCAACACCAGCGGCGCGGGCGGCTTGGGCCGCTCGCCGGGCGCAGGCTCGGCATACCGCAGGTCGACCTGGCAACCGATGATCGGCTGCACCCCGGCGCCGCTCGCCGTGACCGAGAATTCCAACGCCGAGAACAGGTTGTTGGTGTCGGTCACCGCGATGGCGGGCATCTCGTGCTTCTTGCACAGATCGGGCAGCTTCTTCAGCCGCAGCGCGCCTTCCAGCAGCGAATACTCGGTGTGGGTGCGCAGGTGAATGAATCGGGGAGAGCTGGTCATGCCGCAAAGCTATCCCATTGCCGCGCCGGGGTGAACGGCGTTCTGCACCCGCCCGCCAGGACATCCGCGCGCCCGTCTGGTGCAGGTCCAACACCCGCCAAAATCGCTGCGGTCGGGGTGGTATTTTATCCGATCTGTTGAAACTCTTTCACGCCCGATGCCGTAAGCGCGCGTGAAATACCGGATAAAACGCATTAATTATAAAGAGATGCCCGCCCAAGCGGCAATTTACTTGCGCTGCGAGCCGCGGCGGTGGCACGGCGGTTTTTCTTGCTTTGACAAGGGGCTGCTCCCTAGGCTGGCGACAGCAAGCAATAATCAGCCCGCCTCCTTCCCCACCGCATCGAAGGGGCACTACGGGTCAACAGGGAAATGCGGAGGGTCCGGGGATGATGGCTCATCTCTTTCGGTCATGCACTGGCGCGGGGGTCTCCGGCGCCGGGCGCATTGCGGCACCAACGCCGCAGAGGTCTGGAAACACAGGCCAATTGCGGCTGCCCTATTCCCAAGTGCTGGATCAGACGCTATGCCAGCCGCTGTTGAATCACCTGATTGCCTGCACCGCTCCCGCCGCTTTTTTGCGGGTGCCCCGGCCGGGGCCGGGCCCGCAGTGGCAAGCGGCATCACGACTCCCGCTGCAGTTGCGGCATGGTGAAGAACACGGATTGAGAGAGGACCGGCGCGCGTGACTGTACCCCTGCTAAGCCTGCAAGGCCTGACCAAGGCCTATCCCGGCGTTGTGGCCAATGACAGCGTATCCTTTGACATCGGCGAGGGCGAGGTTCATGCCCTGCTCGGCGAAAACGGCGCCGGGAAATCGACGCTGGTCAAGATGATCTACGGGTTGGTGAAACCCGACAGCGGCCAGATGCTTTTGCGTGGGGCGCCCTTTGCCCCGGCAGAACCGCGCGCCGCGCGCGCCGATGGCATTGCCATGGTTTTCCAGCATTTCTCGCTGTTCGATGCGCTGAACGTCGCGGAGAACATCGCCCTGGGCATGGAAAACCCGCCGGAGATGCGCGACCTTGCTGCCCGCATCCGCGAGGTGTCGGAAACCTACGGCCTGCCGCTGGACCCGTTCCGCACCGTCGGCGACCTCTCCGCCGGTGAGCGCCAGCGGGTCGAGATCATCCGCTGCCTGCTGCAGGACCCGAAACTGCTGATCATGGATGAGCCGACCTCGGTCCTCACCCCGCAGGAGGTCGAGATCCTGTTCAAGACCCTGCAGAAGCTGCGCGCCGAGGGCACCTCGATCCTGTATATTTCGCACAAGCTGGAGGAAATCCGCACCCTCTGCGATCACGCCACCATCCTGCGGCTGGGCAAGAACGTCGGCGAATGCACCCCTTCTGAGACCTCGGCCCGCGACATGGCCGAGATGATGGTCGGCAGCTCGCTGCAGACCCCGCAGCGCAAGACCCGCGAGTTCGGCGAGGTGGCAATGGCGATCACTGGCCTGTCGGTGCCTGCCCCGTCGGCCTTTGGCACATCGCTCAAGAACGTGCACCTGACGGTGCGCAAGGGTGAAATTCTGGGCATCGGCGGCGTTGCCGGCAATGGCCAGGACGAACTGCTGGGCGTGCTGTCGGGCGAGGTTCTGACGGCGGCGGATGCGGTCAAGCTGCACGGGCAGCCCATCGGCCGCCACGGCCCCACCGCGCGCCGCGCGCTGGGGGTGCTGGCCGCGCCGGAAGAACGCCTTGGCCACGCCGCTGCCCCGGACATGAGCCTGACGGAAAATGCCATGCTCACCGGTTCGGTGCGCGAGGGGCTGGAGAAGAACGGTTTCCTCGACTGGGGCAAGACCAAGGATTTTGCCGAGCGCATCATTAAGGCCTTTGACGTGCGCACGCCCGGCCCTGGCAATGCGGCGCGCTCCCTGTCGGGGGGCAACCTGCAGAAGTTCGTGATCGGCCGCGAGGTGCTGCAGAACCCGGATGTGCTGGTGGTGAACCAGCCGACCTGGGGTGTCGACGCCGCCGCCGCCGCCGCCATCCGCCAGTCGCTGCTGGATCTGGCCGCCAAGGGCGCCGCGGTGATCTGCATCAGCCAGGACCTGGACGAGCTGATGGAGATCTCCGACAGTTTTGCCGCCCTCAACGAGGGCCGCCTGAGCGCGCCGCGCGAGGCCGCGGGCCTGACGGTCGAGGAGATCGGCCTGATGATGGGCGGTGCCCATGGCATGGAGGTGGCGCATGTCTGAGGTCGGTGTCCGCCTCCGGCGGGAGTATTTCAAGAAAGATGAAAAGGGAGCCGCGCAATGATCCGGCTTGAGAAACGGCCGCAGCCGTCGCGGGCCTGGTCGCTGGCGACGCCGCTGGTGGCGGTGCTGGCAACGATGGTGTTCGGCGGGCTGCTGTTTGCGGCCCTCGGCAAACCGCCGGTGGAGGCGATCCGCACCATTTTCTGGGAACCGCTGTTCGGCGAGTTTTCCTTCTACTACCGCCCGCAGCTTTTGGTCAAAGGCGCGCCGCTGGTGCTGATCGCCATCGGCCTGTCGCTGGGCTTTCGCGCGGGCATCTGGAACATCGGCGCCGAGGGCCAGTATATCATGGGCGCCATCTGCGGCGCCGGTGCCGGCCTTGCGTTCTATCCGCTGGAGGCCTTCTACATCTTCCCGATCATGGTGATCGCCGGCGCGCTTGGCGGCTGGGCCTGGGCGATGATCCCGGCGATCCTGAAGACCCGCTTCGGCACCAACGAGATCCTGGTCTCCCTGATGCTGGTCTACGTGGCCGAGCAGTTCCTTGCCTCGGTCTCGCTGGGGCTGTTGAAGAACCCCGAGGGCTTCGGCTTTCCCGGCTCGCGCAACCTGCAGGCCTATGACAGCGCCCACAATGCCGAGCTGATCGCCGGCACCGGCATGCACTGGGGCGTGGTGGCCGCATTGATCGCGGTGATCTTTGCCTATGTGCTGCTGAACCGCCACATGACCGGCTATCACATCCGCCTGACCGGCGAGGCGCCGCGGGCGGCCAAGTTTGCCGGCGTCAACCCCGCGCGGCTGGTGCTGTTCTGCCTTGGCATGTCCGGGGCGCTGGCCGGGCTGGCCGGCATGTTCGAGGTCTCCGGCCCCTCCGGCCAGATATCCATCGATTTCAACGTCGGCTACGGCTTTACCGCGATCATCGTGGCCTTCCTTGGCCGCCTGCACCCGGTGGGCATCCTGCTGGCGGGCGGGCTGATGGCGCTGACCTATATCGGCGGCGACATCGCGCAGTCGAACCTTCAGCTGCCCGCGGCTGCCATCCAGGTGTTCCAGGGGATGCTTCTGTTCTTCCTCCTGGCCTTCGACCTGCTCACCAATTTCCGCATCGCAATCGGCAAGCCGGAGGTCGCGTAACATGGATCTGTCTGCAATCAACCCGGTCCTGCTGATCGCCTCACTGATGGTGGCGGCGACGCCGCTGCTGCTCGCCGCCATCGGCGAGCTGGTGGTGGAGAAATCCGGCGTGCTGAACCTCGGCGTCGAGGGGATGATGATCGTCGGCGCCATCGCGGGCTTTGCCACCGCGGTGGAGAGCGGCTCGCCCCTGCTGGGCTTCTTTGCCGCCGCCTTTGCCGGTGCCGCGCTGTCGGTGCTGTTTGCCATCCTCACCCAGTTCGCGCAGGCAAATCAGGTTGCCTCGGGCCTGTCGCTGACCCTGTTCGGCCTTGGCCTCTCGGCGCTGATGGGGCAGTCCTACGTC
This sequence comes from Leisingera sp. XS_AS12, assembly GCF_041224635.1. Classification (NCBI taxonomy): domain Bacteria; kingdom Pseudomonadati; phylum Pseudomonadota; class Alphaproteobacteria; order Rhodobacterales; family Roseobacteraceae; genus Leisingera; species Leisingera sp. XS_AS12. The sequence goes on along the minus strand of NZ_JBGFGM010000105.1, from coordinate 47,419 downwards.
GGGGTGAAGCCGCCGCGGATGGGGGACATCCACATCCCGGTGCTGAGCGACCTGCCCGTCGTCGGCCCGATCCTGTTCGGCCATGACATCATCCTCTACTTCGGCATCGCGCTGACCGCCGCCGTGTGGTGGGTGCTGAAATATTCCCGCATGGGCCTGGTGCTGCGCGCGGTGGGCGAGAACCACGAGGCCGCCCATGCGCTCGGCTACAAGGTGATCCGCATCCGCATCATGGCGATCCTGTTCGGCGGCGCCTGCGCGGGTCTCGGCGGCGCCTACATCAGCCTCATTCGCGTGCCGCAGTGGACCGAGGGCATGACCGCCGGCATCGGCTGGATTGCCCTGGCGCTGGTGGTGTTCGCCAGCTGGAAGCCCTGGCGCGCACTGCTGGGTGCCTATCTTTTCGGCGGTGTCACCGTAGTGCAGCTCAATCTGCAGGCGGCGGGCGTTGCCATCCCGGTCGAGTATCTGGCAATGTCGCCCTATCTGATTACGATTATTGTGCTTGTTATCCTTTCGGCGGACAAGAGCAGCGCACCCGCCTCGCTCGGCCGTAATTTCCATGCCTCCCGCTGATATGGCGGGCGGCACACGATCCCGCCCAGGGTCCTCTCCTGGGCGACACAACCAAAACGGGGAGTCCCAAACATGAAACTGACCAAACTTCTGACCAGCGCCGCCGTGGCGCTCGGCCTTGCCGCCGGTGCGGCCTGGGCGCAGGACAAGACCAAGGTGGGCTTTGTCTACGTCGGCCCCGTCGGCGATGGCGGCTGGACCTATGAACACGACCAGGGCCGCAAGGCGGTCGAAGCCGAGTTCGGCGACAAGGTCGAAACCGTTTACGTGGAAAACGTGGCCGAAGGCCCCGACGCCGAGCGCGTGATGACCCAGATGGCGCTGGAAGGCGCGGACCTGATCTTCACCACCTCCTTTGGCTACATGGACCCGACCATCAACGTCGCCAAGAAATTCCCCAACGTGAAGTTCGAGCACGCCACCGGCTACAAGCGCGCCGAGAACGTCTCGACCTACTCGGCCCGCTTCTACGAGGGCCGCGCGGTGCAGGGCACCATCGCGGGCCACATGACCGAGAGCAACATCATCGGCTACATCGGCTCCTACCCGATCCCGGAAGTGATCCGCGGCATCAACTCGGCCTATATCCACGCCAAGAAGGTGAACCCGGACGTCCAGTTCAAGATCGTCTGGGCCTTCACCTGGTTCGACCCGGCCAAGGAAGCGGATGCGGCCAAGGTGCTGATCGAACAGGGCGCCGACGTGATCCTGCAGCACACCGACTCCACCGCGCCGCAGGCGGCGGCCCAGGCGGCCGGCAATGTCTACACCTTCGGCCAGGCCTCCGACATGGCGGAATACGGCCCCAAGCCGCGGATTTCCTCGATCATCGACAACTGGGCGCCCTACTACATCGCCCGGACCAAGGCCGTGATGGATGGCACCTGGGAGTCGGTTGACACCTGGGACGGCATCGGCGCCGGCATGGTCGGCATTGGCGAGATCACCGACGCGGTTCCGGCCGAGGTGAAAGCCGAGGCCGAAGCCCTGATCGAGAAGATTGCCTCTGGCGACTACCACCCGTTCACCGGCCCGCTGAAGAAGCAGGACGGCAGCGACTGGCTGGCCGAAGGTGAAGTGGCCGACGATGGCACCCTGGCCGGCATGAACTTCTATGTCGAAGGCCTGGAAGGCGACATCCCGCAATAAGCGGCGCGCGGTCAGCCGCGCCCCTGACACCCGAAAGGCCCGCCTGTCGGCGGGCCTTTTTTGTTGCGCGGCTCCGGCGCAGCAAGGCGCGGCAGGGCGGCGGTCCGGCCCGGCCCGGGAAGCTCAGCCGCAGGAGACCGGCGCTGCCAGCCTGCGGACCGGCCCCTTGTGCTGCTGCACCAGCGGCGCCCCGATGACCCTGCAACCGGACAGCTGCGCGGCATGGGCGGTCAGCGCCTGCAGTGCCGCGCTGTCCGGCGCGCGCAGGTCGGCCTTGGGCATGTTGAGGGCAAAAAGCACCGCGAAGCTGCTGCCATCGACGGTGACGATCCGAAAGCGGGCCCGCGTGTTCCCCAGCTCCGCCTGCGCGGCATAGGGTTCGCTGCGCTCCCGCTCCATGTAGGTCAAGGCCGCCTGCGCCGCCGCGGCCGGGTTGAGCCGCGGGCCGCCGGCCTGGAACCCCGCGGAATGGGCCACCAGCCAGGGCGCACCGCTGCGGGTGCGGTGGACGCCCGGGCGCATCGCCACATGCGGCGCAAGCGCGGCTTCCGCCCCGGCGCGATACCCGAGATCCGGCGCTGTCATCGGCGCGCTGCCATTCCCGCCATGGCCGGTGCGGGTGGCGGTCCAGTAATCGGGCCTTTCGGGGGCGGCACAGGCCGTCAACACCACTGCGGCCGCGACTGACACAAACGGTTTCACCAGAACTCTCCTTTGCGCAATTGCTCGCGCCGGAGCCTAGCGGCCAAACGGGGCGGCAATATGGCCTGTCGCCCCGCGCAAACGGTCAATGACCCGACAGAACCAGGGTGGTCACCGGCATCAGCAACAGGCGCAGCCGCAGGCCCGCCGCATGCACGACGCCGATGGTATCCACCACATGCAGGAACAGGCGCTCGCCGGTGCCAAGGCTGTCATCCTCCTGCAGCCGCGCGTGGTTGCTGGTGTAGACATTCGCGATGCAGTTGCTGCCCGGGGGCAGCGGCTCCACCATCCCCGCATACAGCGGTTCCATGATCACCGTGATGGTGCCCGGTTCGCGCATGTTCTTGAGGTCGCGCAGCTCATCCGTCGGGCGCAGCTGGCCGGTTGCAATGACATCCTGCACCGCCACCACCACCATCGGGATCACCGTGAACGGTTTGGTCATGCAGCCGATCTCCCCCACCATGCCGGGCTTGATGACCTGTGCCGCCATCTGGTTGAACCCCGCCTGAAAACGGTTTCGACCCGACTCCAGCGGCACCAGGATGCCCGCCGGGCGCAACACCGGGCTGACATAATCGCCCACCTGCAGCGCGAATTGTTCGATCCGGGCGTCGACACCGGCGGTGACAAGCGTCTTGTCCAGCTCGGCCTCGGCCAGGTGCAACTGCGCCTCGGCGCTGGACATCCGGGCCGGGATCAGCACATCGATCTGCTGCTGCACCGCCGCCATCTGCGCCTCGGCGGCCTCCACCGCGGCCTCCCGCTGGGCAACCAGGTTTTCCAGCCGTTCGATCTCGGTCAGCCGCACCGCGCTGGAGCCCTGGTCGCGCAGCTGCTGATTGCGCTCCAGATCGTCCCGCGCCTGCGCCAGCGCCGCCTGCGCCTGGGCAATCCCCGCCTTTGCGCGGGCGAGATCGGTCTCCGCCAGTTTGTGCGCGGCCTCCACCTCGGCGATCGCCGCGCGCGCGGATTCCAGCGCCGCCTGCTGCGAGAGCCCTTCCAGCCGCAGGATCGGCTCGCCTGCCTTAACCTCCTGATTGTTCTCGACATAGACCTCGGCAACGCGGCCGCCAACCTGCGGCAGGATGGTCACGGTGCGAAAGTAGGACGCCACCGTCTTGGTGGCGGGATGAAAGTAGAACAGGGTGGTGATCACCATGAGCGTCAGCATCACGCAGGCGGTCAGCCCCCAGCGCAGCTCATACCAGACGGAAAACAGCGTCAGTTCCCGGCCGATGCGCTTTCCCTGCACGAAGCGGCGATAGAGAAAATCCGGCAGGATGGTGACCAGCGCGCACAACAGTGTCTCGATCATCGGTCAGCGCCCCCTGCCACGGCTTGCCCCTGCGCAGAGGCGCTGCCCTGAGTCGGCTGGGGCGGCGCGGCCTGCCCTGCTGCCGACGCCGCCGTGCCCCGTTGCCCCCGGATCGCATCGGCGATGGCGCGCAGCGGGCTGACCAGATCCGGGATCTGGAAGCCGGCGATCAGGATGGCCGCGATCCAGAAGACATTGTTGTGGGTAAACAGCGCCAGCAGCGCCAGGATGCCGACCAGCTGGAACTGCGGGTGATTGCTTTTGTGCGCCATCCTCTCGGGCAGCGCGTGCAGAGAGAAATAGGCCACCCCGATCAGCAGGACCATGACGACGGTGAACACCGCCATGAAGCTGAACAGGAAATCACTGCCGTCCGCAGCGACCACGTAGGACGGTATGTGGCCCGCTGCCATCGGATGAACTTCTGGCGTCGTCATTCGAATGCCCCTTTTGATACAAAATGACTTGGTGAAAGCACATGCAATAGTTGCACCGCTTGCAGATCCGACAAAGCCTTTTGTGGAAAGCTGCGGGAAACCCCTTTGCCATCCGCGCCCGGCGTGGCAGTGTCGCGGCATGACCAGAACCACGCTTTTGACCAGCCCCGACACAACCCCGGCGAGCAGATTTGCCTTTGGCTGCATGCAGTTCGGTGGCCGCGCCGATGCCGCGCAGTCTGCGGCGATGTACGACGCCTGCCGCGCCGCCGGGATCAATCATTTCGACACCGCCTGGGTCTATACCGACGGCCAGTCGGAACGTATCCTCGGCGATCTGATCCGCGCCGAGCGCGACGCGCTGCTGATCGCCACCAAGGCGGGCTATACCGGTGGTGCCGGTGCGGCCAATATCCGCGCCCAGCTCGACGACAGCTGCCGCCGCCTGGGACTGGAGATGGTCGATATCCTGTATCTGCACCGGTTTGATCCCCAGACCGATCTGCGCGAGACGCTGGAGTGCTTTGCCTCCCTGAAGGAGACCGGGCGGATCCGCTATGTCGGCCTGTCGAACTTTGCCGCCTGGCAGGTGATGAAGGCACAGATGCTGGGGCGGGACCTGGGCGTCGCGGTGGATATCCTGCAGCCGATGTACTCTTTGGTGAAACGCCAGGCCGAGGTCGAGATCCTGCCGATGTGCGCCGATCAGGACATCGCGGTTGCCCCCTACTCGCCGCTCGGCGGCGGGCTGCTGACCGGCAAATATACCAGCGGCGACAGCGCCGGGCGGCTGCGCGAGGACAGCCGCTACGGCGCGCGCTACGGGCAGGCGTACATGCATGAGGCGGCCCGTGGGCTGGTGACGCTGGCGGCGGAACACGGCTGCGATCCGGCCACCCTGGCGGTGGCCTGGGCAGCGGCGCATCCCAGCCGTCCGATGCCGATCATCTCGGCCCGCAACGAGGCGCAGCTGCGCCCCTCGCTGGCGGCGCTGGAGTTTGACATGGACGCCGATCTCTACAGCGCCATCAGCGCGCTCAGCCTGCGTCCCGCGCCGGCCACCGACCGTCTGGAAGAGCAGGAGTAACGCCCGTGCAGGATTTCATCGTCATCGGTGGCGGCATGGCGGGTCTCAGCGCCGCCGCACGGCTGTCGGAGCTGGGCCGCGTCACCGTGCTGGAGCAGGAAGAGGCGCTGGGGTACCACGCCTCGGGGCGGTCGGCGGCGATGTTCGCCGAGACCTATGGCCCGGCCCCGGTGGTCGCGCTCAGCCGCGCCAGCGCCGCCCATCACCGCGCCGCGGGCTGCCTGTCGCCGCGCGGTTTCCTGCTGCTGGGCGGCGCCGGCGAGGACGCCGCTTTTGCGCAGGAAATGGCGGAGTTGGGGCTGGAGGAAATCAGCGCCGCCGAGGCCTGCGCCATGGTGCCGGTCCTGCACCCCGACCGGATCACCCGCGCGGCCTGGCATGCCGATCCGCAGGACCTGGACGCCGATCTGCTGCTGCAGGGCTTTGCCCGCGAAGCCCGCGCCAATGGGGCGGTGATCCGCACCCGTGTGCCGGTCACCGCGATCAGCCGCAGCGCGCAGGGCTGGCAGGTTACCGCGGGCGGCGAGCTGTTCGAGGCGCGCCAGCTGGTCAACGCGGCAGGCGCCTGGGCCGACCAGGTGGCGCGGCTGGCCGGGGTCGCTCCGATCGGCCTGCAGCCCAAGCGCCGGTCGATGGCGCGGCTGCCCGCCCCCGGCGGCCATGATGTCACCGGCTGGCCGATGTTCATGGGCCCGGGCGAGAGCTGGTACGCCAAGCCGGACGCGGGCAAGCTGCTGGTCTCTCCGGCCGAGGCCGACCCGGCAGAGCCGCATGACGCCTTTGCCGACGACATGGTGCTGGCCGAGGGGCTGGCGCGTTACGAGGCATACGTCAGCGAACCGGTGACGCGGGTGGAGCACAACTGGGCCGGTTTGCGCAGCTTCGTGCGCGACGGCGCGCTGGTGCTGGGGCCGGAGCCGGATCAACCCGACTTCATCTGGTGTGCGGCACAAGGCGGCTATGGCATCCAGACCGCCCCCGCGGCCGCACAGCTGCTGGCCGATCTGGTCGCAGGGCGCGCGCCCGAGCTGGACGCGGCCACGGTCTCCGCGCTGACACCGGGGCGGCTGCGCTGATGCCGGTGCGGTCTGTTCCCGGCGCCGCCTCGGTCGCCCTGCCGCAGGACGGCAAGCTGTTCGCGCCTGCCTCGGCCCGCAACTGCGAGGCGATCGGTCAGCTGCTGGCCATGGTGGCGCCGCCGAGGGGCCGCGCGCTGGAGCTGGCCAGTGGCACCGGCCAGCATGTGGTCGCCCACGCCGCCCGCCTGCCCGGCCTGACCTGGCAGCCGACCGAGGTGGACGCGGTGCGCCGCGACAGCATCCGCACCTACATCCAGGAGGCCGGGCTGGACAACATCCTGCCCCCCGTCGCGCTGGACGCCACCGCGCCGGGCTGGGCCGCGCAGCACGGGCAGCAGGATCTGATCGTGCTGGTGAACCTCCTGCACCTGGTCAGCGAGGCGGAGGCGAAATGCCTGATCACCGAGGCCGCCGCGGCGCTGGCACCCGGCGGGCGTTTCGTGATCTACGGCCCGTTCACGCGCGGCGGCGCGCTGACCAGCGAGGGTGACCGCAGCTTTGACGCCGCCCTGCGCGCCCATGATCCCGAGACCGGCTACAAGGATGATTTCGACGTCATCGACTGGCTGCACGACGCCGGGCTGGAGCTGTTGCAGGCGGTAGAGATGCCCGCCAACAACCTGGCGCTGGCGGCGGAGAAGAATATTCCCTAATCCATTTGGCATTCATAGGCATAATATAGCTACAGATACGCAAGCGTCCCACGCCGACGAACTGTTCCCTCTTGCAGCCGGAAACCCGGCCTGGCAGCCTGTAAGTAGATTTGACCCTACCACATTCATTTTACAGGCATTTTAATGCGGCGAAACTGGAGCGAAGATGAGGTGCGCGCGGCGCTTTTACTCTATCTAAGGCTTGAATTCGGCAAGTTTCACAAGGGCAACCCTGATGTCATAGCTCTGGCCAGTCGGATAGGGCGAAGTGCCAGCGCCGTCGCGCTGAAACTCACCAATCTTGCCGCACTTGATGACAGTGTGCCGCAACGCGGCATGGCCAATGCGTCGGCAACAGACCGGAAAGTCTGGCAACAATTCCTGACATCACCTGAAACTTTGATACGCGATACCACACCGCTGGCAGGCTCGGACGACCTACCCGCGGTTGACGGGTTCGCCGAAAGGCAGAGCCGCTATGAGGCTCAGCAATCCCAACCGCAAGCGACTACAATAACTCGGCGCCAAGGTCAGGGCTTCTTTAGAGAGATGATCCTTGCATCATACCGCAGCCGCTGCGCACTGACCGGGCTTGAAGACACCCGCCTCTTGACGGCTAGTCATATCGTCGGCTGGGCAGAGGACAGGTTGCTCAGGTTTAACCCGCACAACGGTCTTTGCCTCAACGCACTGCATGACCGCGCATTTGATCGGCATTTGATTTCCTTTGACGAAGATTATCGGATGATCATCGCGCCCGACGTTCCAAAGGCCGCGCGTAGCCAGCTGGAACGTACCGACAGCACGAGGCTAGCCATGCCTGCTAGGTTCTTGCCTTCGCAAGATTTTTTGGAACGCCATCGCCGACATATGTGGCTTAGATGTAACTGACAAAACTGATGAACAATGCGGACGGGGGCATGACCCAGCCCCCGCCCTGAGTACAACGTGGATCAGCCGTTCTGGCGGATGGTCTCGTTCTTCGGGTCGTAGGGGCTGTCGCAGGTCACGACGGCATCCCACAGCTTGTCCTGCATCTTGACCTTCAGCTTGGTGCCTTCGACAGCCATCTCGGGCTTCACATAGCCCATGCCGATGGATTTCTCGAAGGCGACCGAGTAGCCGCCGGAGGTGAGACGGCCCACACGGGTACCATCCTCGGCATAAAGCGCCTCGCGGCCCCAGGGATCGGCGTCTTCGGGACCGTCGATCAGCAGGGTGCAGCATTTCACCCGCACGCCGGTCTCGATCAGCTTCTCCTTGCCGTGGAAGTCCTTCTCCAGGTCGACAAAACGCGGCAGGTCGGCTTCCAGCGGGGTCGCGTCGCGGCCCAGTTCGTTGCCGAAGGCACGGTAGGATTTCTCCTGGCGCAGCCAGTTCTGCGCACGCGCGCCGACCAGCTTCATGCCGTGCTTCTCGCCCGCTTTTTCCAGCAGGTCAAAGAGGTAGTTCTGCATCTCGATCGGGTGATGCAGCTCCCAGCCGAGTTCACCGGTGTAAGCCACGCGGATCGCGTTGACCGGGCACATGCCCAGCTCGATCTGACGGGCCGACAGCCAGGGGAAACGCTTGTTGGACAGCGCGGTTTCAGGGTCGGCGTCGACGATCACCTCTTTCAGCACGTCGCGGGACTTGGGGCCTGCGATGGCGAAGACGCCCCACTGGGTGGTCACGTCCTGGATCTCGATGTAGCCGAACTCCTCCATCTTGTCCTCGGCCGCCTTGCGCAGGAAGTCGGCGTCATACTCCGACCAGGCACCGGCGGAGACCAGGTAGTAGTTGTTCTCGCCGTTGCGCACGATGGTGTATTCGGTGCGCGTGGTGCCATGCGAAGTCAGCGCGTAGGTCAGGTTGATGCGGCCGACCTTCGGCAGCTTGTTGCAGGTGAACCAGTCGAGGAACTGGGTGGCACCGGGGCCTTTGACGACATGCTTGGTGAAGGCGGTCGCGTCGATCAGGCCAACGCCGTTGCGGATCGCCTTGGCCTCTTCCACGGCGTATTGCCACCACTTGCCACGACGGAACGAGCGGCTTTCCCTGTCGAAGTTCTCCGGCGCATCGACGGGGCCGAAGTAGTTCGGGCGTTCCCAGCCGTTGACCCAGCCGAACTGTGCGCCGCGGGCCTTCTGACGGTCATAGGCGGGGGCGGTGCGCAGCGGACGGCAGGCTTCGCGCTCTTCGTCCGGGTGGTGCAGGATGTAGACGTGCTCGTAGCACTCCTCGTTCTTGCGGGCCGCGAACTCGGTGGTCATCCAGTTGGAGGAGTAGCGTTTCGGGTCGAGCGACGCCATGTCGATCTCGGCCTCGCCGTCCACCATCATCTGCGCCAGGTAGTAGCCGGTGCCGCCTGCGGCGGTGATGCCGAAGGAGAAGCCTTCCGCCAGCCACATGTTGCGCAGGCCCGGTGCCGGGCCGACCAGCGGGTTGCCGTCGGGGGTGTAGCAGATCGGGCCGTTGAAGTCGTCCTTGAGGCCGCTTTCGGCGCAGGACGGCACGCGCTCTGCCATCGCCATGTACTGGTCGGCGATCCGGTCGAGGTCCAGCGGGAACAGGTCGGCGCGGAAGCTGTCCGGCACGCCATGCTCAAACCGCGCCGGTGCGCCGTGTTCGTAGATGCCGAGGATCCAGCCGCCGCGCTCCTCGCGGGCGTAGGATTCGTTGTCGGCGTCGCGGATCACCGGGTGCTCGGGGTTGCCCGCTTCGCGCCATTTGACCAGCTCGGGGTCCTGATCCATGACGATGAAGGTATGCTCGACCGGGATCGCCGGCATCTTGATGCCCAGCATCTTGGCGGTGCGCTGCGCGTGGTTGCCGGAGGCGGTCACTACGTGCTCGGCGGTGATCACCACCTTCTCGTCGGACTCGACCAGGTTGCCACCCTTCTCGATCATCTTGGTGCAGGTGACTTCCCAGTGGGTGCCGTTCCAGTGGAACGCGTCTGCCTGCATCTTGCGGACGATCTCGACGCCGCGCTGGCGGGCACCCTTGGCCATCGCCTGGGTCACGTCGGCAGGGTTAATATAGCCGTCCTCGGTGTGGTAGATCGCGCCCTTCAGATCGGAGGTTTCGATCAGCGGCCAGCGTTCCTTGATCTGCTCCGGGGTCAGCCACTCGTATTTCACGTCGCAGGTCTCGGCGGTGGAGGCATAGAGCATGTATTCGTCCATGCGCTCCTGGGTCTGCGCCATGCGCAGGTTGCCGACCACGGCGAAACCCGCGTTCAGGCCGGTTTCCTCTTCCAGGGTCTTGTAGAAATCGACCGAGTACTTGTGGATGTGGGTGGTCGCATAGGACATGTTGAACAGCGGCAGCAGGCCGGCTGCGTGCCAGGTCGAACCGGAAGTCAGCTCGTCCCGTTCGATCAGCATGACATCGTCCCACCCGGCCTTGGCCAGGTGATAGGCAATCGAGGTGCCGACGGCGCCGCCGCCCACAACAAGTGCTTTGACTTGGGTTTTCATTCTCCGGCTCTCCAGCGTTATGAGATTCTTGGCAATGGTTATGCCCAAGCGCGTGCGGCGGCGCGAAATCCAGCCGACGCAAAAACAGCCAAAACCGACCTTGCGCGCCAAGCTCGACAGGTTTCTGGCGAAAAACCCCGCCAACGGCCTGTTTCACCCGGCATTTCGGCTGAATCGCTATACTGGAAAACCGGTGTCGTCGCCTGCGCTCAGCAGTCGGCCACGGTGCCACGGCGCACGCAGACCGGCTGCGGCGCCTCTTCCTGCGGGGCGGCCTGCGCTTCGGCCAGCTGCTCGCCGCCGCCCAGCAGGCTCTTGCCATAGCTGGCAACGTCGCCCCACAGGGACGTTTCCGCGTCGCCTCTTGCCGCCTTGGCGGCACGGGCGCGGGCAAAGCGATCCTGCACGATGGTGCCGTAATCGGTGGCGCTGAGATCACCCCAGCCCAGCCCCGCATCGCGGGTCTGGATGTAGTAATCCGCACCGATCACCGCCTGGGTGCTGCACAACAGGATGCCAACGGCTTTTTTCAGTCCCATGGGTGGTCTCCGCCTACTTCCTCGCCCGGGTGCCAGCGGGCAACGGCATGGGGCGCGAAATTGCGGCGGTTTGCGGGCAATTCTGCGCAGAACCGGCACAATTGCCGCTATCCGGCCAGGACCCCTGCCCTGCCGGTGCTGCTTCGGTACTGTCTATGTCGCTCACGCTGTGCAGCGGCTGAGGATGGCGGCGCCGCCACGGGGGCCGAGGCGGGACGGGCGTATCCGCCCGCACGCTAAACGTTGTCTCTGCGTGCCCCCTGCCAAGGGGGCCCTGTTCCTGGGAGCCGGGGGTGTCAGGCCCGGCAATGACCGCGATCCAAGCCAACCTGACATAACCGTCTTTACATGCGGTGACAGCGGCGTGCGGCGGCGGCGCAACACCCCCGCGGCGCGCAGTGAGTATTTTGGGAAAGATGAAGGCGCGGACGTCACTTTCATCTTTCTTCAAATACTCAAATCCCAAGGCCTGCCTGCAGCGCCAAGGCTGGCGGGCTTTCGTCAGATCTCGAAGATCTTGCCGGGGTTGAGAATGTTTTCCGGATCCAGCGCCGCCTTGATGGCGGCCATGTAGCGGGTGGTCTCGCCCAGTTCCTGGGTCAGATAGGGACGCTTGCCCTGGCCGATGCCGTGCTCACCCGTGCAGGTGCCCTCCATCGAGATCGCCATCTCGTTGAGCCAGCCGACATATTCATCCGCCTTGGCGCGCTCTTCGGCGCTGTCCATGTCGATCAGCAGCAGCGCGTGAAAGTTGCCGTCGCCGACATGGCCGACCATCGGTGCCATCAGGCCCATTTCTTCGGCCTTTTCGCGGGCCGCGGAAACGCATTCGGCCAGCCGCGAGATCGGCACGCAGACATCGGTGGAGATGCCCTTGGCGCCCGGGCGTAGCTGCAGGCTGGCCCAGTACATGTCATGGCGCGCCTGCCATAGCTTGCTGCGCTCCTCGGCGGTTGATGTCGCGGCGATGTCGAAGCCGCCGAATTCCTCGGCGATGGAGGCGAACATGTCGGCCTGCTCCACCACGCCCGCGTCGGAGCCGTGGAATTCCAGCAGCAGGAGCGGCGTTTCCGGCAGCTCAAGCCCGGAATAGGCGTTGGCGGCGCGCACGCTCAGCGCGTCCAGCAGCTCGATCCGGGCAACCGGACTGCCGTATTGGATGGTCATCATCACCGCGCGGCAGGCGTCGTCGACGCTGCGGAAGGCGCAGCGGGCGGAGCGGATCGCCTCGGGGATGCCCTGCAGTTTCAGGGTCAGCTCGGTGATCAGGCCAAGGGTGCCCTCGGAGCCGACCAGCAGGCGGGTCATGTCATAGCCGGCCGAGGATTTCTTGGCCCGCTGCGCGGTGCGGATCACACCGCCGTCGGCCATCACCGCCTCAAGCGCCAGCACATTGTCCTTCATGGTGCCATAGCGCACCGCATTGGTGCCGGACGCGCGCGTCGCCGCCATGCCGCCGAGCGAGGCATTGGCGCCCGGATCAATCGGGAAGAACAGCCCTTGGTCGCGCAGGTAAGTGTTCAGCTGCTCGCGGGTGACGCCGGGCTGCACCACCACGTCGAGATCCTCGGCATTGACCCTGAGGATCTTGTCCATCCGCATCATGTCGACGCAGATGCCGCCGGCGGGCGCGTTCACATGGCCTTCGAGCGAGGTGCCGGTGCCGAAGGGGATCACCGGCACGCCGTGTTCGGCGCAGGTGCGTACGATCTCGGCGACCTCCTCGGTCGAGGTGGGGAAGGCCACCGCGTCGGGGGCCTGGTTGGTGATCCAGGTGGTGGTGTGGCCGTGCTGTTCGCGGATCGCCTGGCCAGTCTGCAGCCGGTCGCCCAGACGGTCCTGAAGGGTGTCGATCGCGGCGCGGATCCCGGCCTCGTTGCGGGGCAGTGAGGTGGCTTGGACCATGGGCGGGGCTCCTGGAAGCTGGTGGGTATGCTTATCAATTACCCGGGCACTATAGGCGCCCGCAGGCCGGGTGCAAGGCACGAAGCCGGGAGCGGCCCGGCCCCCTTGGGCCGGGCGGCGGCGTTATCCGCCGAGCGCGATGCCTTCGCGGCGCGGGTCGGCAGCGCCCTTCAGCCCCTCGCCGATCTCGATCGCATGCAGACCGGAGGTGAGGTCGCGGGCATTGACCTTGAAGCCCATCTCGGTCAGCGCCTCGCCCAGGTCTTCGGCGCTGGTGCCTGCCTCGAGGTCATAGGTGCCGAAGCGGTTGACCAGATGCGGCATTGCCAGCGCTTCCTGGATGTCCATGCCCCAGTCGGCCCAGGCCACGATGGATTTCGCCACGTAGCCGATGATCCGGCTGCCGCCGGGCGAGCCGATGGCCAGCACCGGCTGACCGTCGCGCAGCAGGATCGTCGGCGCCATCGAGGAGCGCGGCCGTTTGCCCGGCTCCAGCCGGTTGGCAATCGGCACGCCGTCCTTGTGGCTGCGGAAGGAGAAATCCGTCAGCTCGTTGTTCAGGAGGAAGCCGTTTGTCATCAGCCGCGAGCCAAAGGCGTTTTCGATGGTCGTGGTCATCGACAGGACGTTGCCGTAGCTGTCGACGATGGAGATATGCGAGGTCGAGGGCAGCTCGATCGACTCGTCGTCGGCAAGCAGCAGCGCGTGGTCGAACTCGGGCGCGCCCGGCGACACCTCGGGCAGCGCGTCGTCGCCTTGCAGCAGTTCGGCGCGCGACGCCAGGTAATCCGCCGCCACCAGCCCCTGCACCGGCACCGGCACGTAATCGCTATCGGCCATGTAGCGGCCCCGGTCGGCAAAGGCGAGGCGCGAGGCATCGCCGATCAGCCGCCAGGCCTCGGCACTGTCGGGGCCCATCGCGGCCAGGTCATAGCTGTCGAGCATGCCGAGGATCTGCCCCACGGTCAGTGCGCCGGAGGACGGCGGGCCCATGCCGCAGGCCTCGAAGTCGCGGTACTGGGCGCAGACAGCGGGGCGCTCGCGCACCTGGTAGAGCGCCAGGTCCACCGTCGACAGCACACCGGGGTTGCCCTCTGCGGTCTGCACCGTGCGGCTGATGTCGGCGGCAATCGGCCCGGTATAAAAGGCCGCCGCGCCGCCCTCGGCCAGGGCGCGCAGGGTGGCGGCGTAATCGGGGTTCAGCAACGTGTCCCCTGCCCGCAGCGGCGCGCCGCCGGGCAGGAAATACGCCGCCGTGTGGGCAAACCGCCCAAGCCGGTCGACGTCGCCCTCGACCAGCGCGGCAAGACGTGGCGAGACGGCAAAGCCTTCCTCGGCCAGCTGGATCGCGGGTTCGAACAGCGAGGGCCAGTTGGCGCGCCCCCAGCGCCGATGCGCGGCCTCCAGCAGGGCGGGCGTGCCGGGGGTGCCGACAGAGCGGCCGCCGACCACGGCGTCATAGAATTTGAGCGGTTCGCCGTTTTCATCCTGAAACAGCGTCGGCGTGGCGGCCAGCGGCGCGGTTTCGCGTGCGTCCAGCGTGGTCAGCTCGCCGCTGGCGGCGTCGTACCAGACCAGGAAGGCCCCGCCACCGAGGCCCGAGGATTGCGGCTCAACCAGCCCCAGAACGGTCTGCACCGCCACCATTGCATCCGCCGCCGTGCCGCCCGCGCGCAGGATTCGCGCCCCGGCCTCGACCGCATGCGGGTTGGCGGCAGCCACCATCCAGTTCTCGCCCTTCACCGCGCGGCCTTCGGCCTTGGCGGCCAGCGCTTCGGCGACCTCGGTGGAAATCGCCTCGAAGGTGCCGGAGGTTGCGGCCTCGGGCGCCACCGCATCGGCCGCCTCCTGCGCAAGGACGGGGGCCGCGGCGAGACCGGCGCAGGCCAGAACGACATACTTCATCAAAAATCCTCCCTTGAAAAAACGGCGGCCTCTACAGCATCGAGGGCACCACCTGATCCGGCGGACGGTGACCGTCCTCAAATGTCTTGATGTTCAGCAACACTTTCTCGCCCATCTCGATCCGCCCCTCGATGGTGGCCGAGCCCATATGCGGCAGCAGCACCACGTTGGGCAGCTCGCGCAGGCGCGGGTTGATGTCGGTGCCATGCTCATAGACGTCGAGGCCGGCGCCCGCGATCTCGCCCGCGCGCAGCATCCGGGTCAGCGCGTGTTCGTCGATCACCTCGCCGCGCGAGGTGTTGACGATGACACCGGTCGGTTTCATCAGCTTGAGCCGACGCGCGTTCATCAGGTGGAAGGTCGATGGCGTCGAGGGGCAGTTGACCGAAATCACGTCCATGCGGGCGACCATCTGGTCGAGGCTCTCCCAATAGGTGGCCTCGAGCTTTTCCTCGATCTCGGGGCGCAGGCGGCGGCGGTTGTGGTAATGCACCTGCATACCAAAGGCGGCGGCGCGCCGGGCGACCGCCTGGCCAATCCGCCCCATGCCGAGAATGCCGAGGCGGCGTCCCGCGATGCGCCCCCCCAGAAGCGCGGTCGGCGCCCAGCCCTGCCAGTCGCCCTTCTGCATCACCGCCAGCCCCTCGGGGAGGCGGCGCACCACGGCCATGATCAGCGCCATGGTCATGTCGGCGGTATCATCGGTCAGCACACCGGGGGTGTTGGAGACCAGGATGCCGCGCTGGCGGGCCGTGGCGACATCGATGTGGTCGACCCCGGCACCGTAATTGGCGATCAGCTTGAGCCGCTCGCCGGCCTGTCCCAGCAGCCCGGCATCGATGGTGTCGGTCACCGTCGGCACCAGCACATCGGCCTCCTTCATGGCCGCCGCCAGCTCGGCCCGGCTCATCGGGGTGTCATCCTCGCGCAGGCGCACGTTGAACAATTCGCTCAGCCGCGTTTCCACTGGTTCAGGCAACCGTCGCGTAACGACAACACTCAGTCGGTCTCTTGGCACTTGCGCTCTCCCTTGGGCATTTCTATTCCTGCGCCTGCGTGGCATCGTGGCGCAGGACGCGGACGGGCACAAGAACCCAAGCGCCTCCTGCTGCCGCTGGACGGGAAAAATCCTTCCTTTGGCAAACGGTCAGACCTAAAGCGGGCATCAACGGCAGTACGAATGACAAAGGCAGACAGAAGCGTGACATTTGTGGCAGGGTTTGCGCGCCGCCTGGCGGCGGCGGTCATCGCGGTGACAGTGGCAGGCGCCGCCTGCGCCACCGAGACCCGTGGTCCGGTCACCAACCTGCCGCTGCCCCGTTTCGTGTCGATGAAGGCCGCGAAGGGCAACGTGCGCCGGGGCCCGTCGCTGAGCCACAAGATCGACTGGGTGTTCAAGCGCCGCGGCATGCCGCTGAAGATCACCGCCGAATATGGCCATTGGCGTCGGGTGCAGGATCGCGACGGCTTTGGCGGCTGGGTGCACTATGCCCTGCTGTCCGGGGTGCGCACGGTGCTGGTCGAAGAAGACATGCTGACCGTGCACACCCGCCCCGACAGCAAGGCGCCGGTCAGCGCGGCCTTTGAACTGGGCGTGGTGGCACGGCTGGGCGAATGCCAGCCCGACTGGTGCGAAATCTCGGCCGGTGGCTACAGCGGCTGGGCTCCCAAGAAGAAACTCTGGGGTGTCGCCCCGGATGAGCTGCGCGACTGACACCGGGGAAGCCCGGCGGGCCAACGGGCGCGCAGGGCATCCTGTCAGACCGCCCCCTGCCCTCGCCTTGCTGCTGCCGGGACACGTCCGCCGCGGCAATCCGCGCGCAGGCCGCATGCGCCAAACCATTGCACCCGCAGCAATGGTGATTTACATGGGTGGCACATCCATGGCTGCCAAGGCCGGTCCGGGCCCCCTTTCCGGCCCCCGCCGCGGTGGCACGGCATTTCTCTGATCGGCGCGGTCGCCCGCGCTGGCGTCATCATCAAACCTCCGAACTTCGCTGAAAGGTTGTGGAACATGGCAGAAAACTCAAAGCCCGACGTATTGTATACCATTGTAGACGAAGCGCCCGAACTGGCCTCGGCATCCTTCCTGCCGATCATCCGCAAGTTCGCCTCTGCCGCCGGTGTGACCGTCGGCACCAAGGACATTTCGCTGGCCGGGCGCATCATTGCCGCCTTCCCGGAGAACCTGACCGAAGAGCAGCGCCAGAACGATGACCTGGCCGAGCTGGGCCAGCTGGTGAAGACCCCGGACGCCAATGTCATCAAGCTGCCCAACATCTCTGCTTCGGTGCCGCAGCTGACCGCCGCAATCAAGGAACTGCAGGGCCAGGGCTATGACATCCCGGACTACCCCGAAGAGCCGAAGACCGACGCCGAGAAGGACATCCGTGCGCGCTACGATGCCATCAAGGGCTCGGCGGTGAACCCGGTTCTGCGCGAAGGCAACTCTGACCGTCGCGCTGCCAAGGCAGTGAAGAACTTTGCCCAGAACAACCCGCATTCGATGGGGGAATGGAGCGCCGACAGCAAGACCAAGGTCTCGTCGATGCCGGGCAACGATTTCTACGCCAACGAAAAATCCGCCACCATCACCGCCGCGCAAGCCGGTAACGCGAAGATCGAATTCGTGGCCAAGGACGGCGCCGTCACCGTGCTGAAGGACAGCTGGCCGCTGGAAGAAGGCACCGTTGCGGATGCCACCTTCATGTCGGCCCGCGCGCTGGATGCCTTCCTCGCCGAGGCGATCGAGGACACCAAGTCCGATGGCACCATGTTCTCGCTGCACCTGAAGGCGACCATGATGAAGGTCTCCGACCCGATCATCTTCGGCCACGCCGTCAAGGCCTGGCTGGCACCGGTGTTCGAGAAATACGGCAGCGAGCTGGAAGCGCTGGGCGTGAACCCCAACTCCGGCCTGGGCGACCTGCTGGAACGCGTCAAGGGCAACGCCGAGATCATGGCCGCCATCGACGCGGTGCGCGCCGAGCGTCCCGACATGTACATGGTCGACAGCGACAAGGGCATCACCAACCTGCACGTGCCCTCCGACGTCATCATCGACGCCTCGATGCCCGCGGTGATCCGCGCCGGCGGCAAGGGCTGGGATCAGGACGGCAACAAGGGCGACACCAACTGCGTGATCCCCGACCGCTGCTATGCATCCGTCTACGACGAGACCATCAACTTCTTCAAAGCCAATGGCGCGCTGGACGTGACCACCGCCGGTGCGGTCGCCAACGTCGGCCTGATGGCCCAGAAGGCCGAGGAATACGGCTCGCATCCGACCACCTTCGAGGCGCCCGCAGACGGCACCATCCGCATCGTGCTGGCCAATGGTGAGACGCTGCACTCGCACGACGTGGAAGCCGGTGACATCTGGCGCTCCTGCACCGTGAAGAAAGCCCCGATCGAGAACTGGATCCAGCTGGCGATGGACCGTCAGCGCCTGACCGGCTCCGAGGCGATCTTCTGGCTGGACGCAAACCGCGCCCATGACGCCGAGCTGATCAAATACGTCAAACCGGCGCTGGAAGCCGCGGGCGTGGCCGACAAGTTCAAGATCCTGGCACCGCGCGAAGCCACCCGTCAGTCGCTGGAGACCATCACCGCGGGCAAGGACAGCATCGCCATCACCGGCAACGTGCTGCGCGACTACCTGACCGACCTGTTCCCGATCCTGGAGCTGGGCACCAGCGCCAAGATGCTGTCGATCGTGAAGCTGATGAACGGCGGCGGCCTGTTCGAGACCGGTGCCGGCGGCTCGGCCCCGAAACACGTGCAGCAGCTGGTCGAGGAAAACCACCTGCGCTGGGATTCGATGGGCGAATTCTGCGCGCTGGGGGAATCGCTGAAGTTCCTGGCCGACAGCAAGGGCAACAAGAAGGCCGGCGTGCTGGGCGCGGCGGCAGAGGAAGCGACCCAAGGCATCCTCGACAACAACCGTTCGCCCTCGCGCAAGGTCGGCCAGCCGGACAACCGCGACAGCCACTACTGGTTCGCCCGTTACTGGGCCGAGGCGCTGGCGAAGCAGGAAGACGATGCCGAGCTGGCGGCGCATTTCGCGCCGATCGCCAAGGAACTGGCTGACAAGGAAGCACAGATCCTGGCCGAGCTGGCCGCGGCGCAGGGCGCTCCGGCGGACATCGGTGGCTACTACCACCCCAGCGTCGAGCTGAAGGCCAAGGTCATGCGCCCCTCGGCGACCCTGAACGCCATCATCGACTGATCGACGCGGCAGCTGCCGCAGTCCAAAACAGGAAAACGCCCGGAGCCATGCTCCGGGCGTTTTTATTGGCGCCGTCGTGATCCCCCGGCGATGGTGCCGGGGGCAACCGGGATCAGAAGTCCTGCCACATGTCGCGGGCGGCGTTGCCCTGCGCCACCGGGGCGGCAGCGGGCGCCGAGGCCAGCTCCACGTCCCAGTCGTCATCGCCGTGGGCGGTGGGCACGACCGGGGCGGCAGCGGGCGCCGCGCGGGGTGCAGCCGGGGCCGCGGTCGCCGCGGAGTTGCCGCCCGGGATCTTGAAGTGGG
Organism: Leisingera sp. XS_AS12; assembly: GCF_041224635.1. Lineage (NCBI taxonomy): Bacteria > Pseudomonadati > Pseudomonadota > Alphaproteobacteria > Rhodobacterales > Roseobacteraceae > Leisingera > Leisingera sp. XS_AS12. The sequence goes on along the minus strand of NZ_JBGFGM010000105.1, from coordinate 28,071 downwards.
CAACCATCTCGGACAGCTTGGTGGCGTCGGTCTTCAGCATGTGGCCGGCCGCGGTGGCCTCTTCCACCATGGCGGCGTTCTGCTGGGTCACCTGATCCAGCTGGGTCACACCGGTGTTGATCTCGTTCAGGCCAGTGGACTGCTCGGCCGCGCCTTCGGCAATGCCGGACACCAGCTGCGAGATGTGGCTCACCTGCGAGACGATGCTCTGCAGCGCCTCGCCTGCCTTGCCGACCAGATCCACGCCGCGCTCAACCTGCTGCGAGCTGTTGCCAATCAGGGTCTTGATCTCCATCGCCGCATCTGAGGAGCGCTGCGCCAAGGCACGCACTTCGGAGGCCACGACCGCAAAGCCACGGCCGGCTTCGCCCGCGCGGGCCGCCTCGACACCGGCATTCAGCGCCAGCAGGTTGGTCTGGAAGGCGATGTCGTCGATCACGCTGATGATCTGGCTGATGTGGGCCGAGGACTGTTCGATCTCGGTCATCGCGGCCACGGCGCTCTGCACCACCTCGCCACTGGTGCGGGCCTCTTCCTTGGCCTCTTCCATGGTGGCTTCGACGCTGCGAGCGCCTTCGGCGGCGGATTTCACGCTCGCGGTCAGCTCGTCAAGGGCAGCGGCGGTCTGCTCCAGCGTCGCCGCCTGGCTCTCGGTGCGATGCGACAGGTCGTCGGAGGCCTGGCTGATTTCCTCGGCGCCGTTGCGGATGCTGGCGGCGGCGGCGACAACCTGTTCCACGGTGCCGCTGAGGGTGCGCGCGGTGGTGTTGAAGTCCTTGCGCAGCTGTTCGTATTCCTCGGGGAAGCTTTCGGTGATCTGCGCCGTCAGGTCGCCCTGAGACAGCACCGACAGCTTGCCGCGCAGGGTATCCACCACCCGGCTGCGCACGCGGTCCAGCTCCTTCTGCTCCTCCTCCAGCTCACGCTGGCGAATCAGCGCGGTGCGGAACACGTCGAGCGTGCGGGCGATCTCGCCCAGTTCGCTGCGGGCCTCGGTCGACGGGATCTCGCTTTCGGTGTCACCATCGGCCATCGCCTGCATGCGATCCTTCAGCGCGCCAAGCGGGCCGGTCACGCCACGGGTCACGAAGAAGGCACCAATCGACAGGAGCAGCAAGCTGACCGCCATCACGGCAATCGCCTGATTGCGCATGGTGGCTACTTCGGCTTCGATGTCGGAAACATAGGCGCCGGTGCCGATGATCCAGCCCCAGGGCTTGAACGCCTGCACATAGCCGATCTTGGCTTCCATCACGTCAGAGTTGGGCTTCTTGAAGTAATAGGTCAGATCGCCCGCGCCTTTGCTGGCAGCGATCTTTTCCAGCTCGACAAAGACGTTCATGCCTTTGACGTCCTTGTAGCCCGCCTGGTTGGTGCCGACCCAATCGGGCACAACAGGGTGAGCCTGTACGGTGATTTCATGGTCAAACACGAAGACGTAGCCCGCGTCACCGAAGCGCAGCGCAGTCAGGCGCTCGCGGCCGATGTCACGCGCCTCCTCCGGGGTGAAGCGGCCATCCGCCACCCCCTGTTCGAGGTCATGCAACAGGCTGATCGCCGCATCGGTGACATTGTGCAGCTCGGCCTTGCGCATGGCGTAGGCGTTTTGGGTGACCTGGGTCAGGATCAGGACTGTCAGCCCCGCGGTCATCACAAGGGCGAGCAGCGCGAGCGCGTAGATCCGCACAGGTAAGCGGTACATGAAAGCTGGCATTATTACAGGGTCCTTTTATTGGGCCATTTGCCAAAGCTTTAGTGCCAGCTTCCTAAAAAAGTCCTAGCCTCGGTATTCCATTTAAAATTGCTCTGATTTTACGGTGCCTTTTCGACGGAAAGCGGCCACGGCAACGGCCGCCGCAGGCCCATTTCCGGGCGGTGCGGCTGTCTTTGGATCGTCGTGGATGGTCCGTTGCCGGGAACGGCGCGGTCAGTCGTTGGTCGATTCGTGCACCGCGGCAACCGCCCAGGCCTCGAGCGCGTCGAGGTCCGGTTCGGCAGCCGTTGCCAGCCCGTCCGCGAAGGCCTGAAAGGGGGCGACGTTCAGCCGGTTCACACCGGACAGCACCGGGATGCCCCTTGCCAGCGCCTCGGCGATCACTGGCCGCATGCCGCGCCCGTCGGCCTCGTGCTTGCCGAATTTGTTCACGATCATCAATTGCGGCAGCGGATCAGATTGCAGCGCCGCCGAGACCTGCCCCACCGCGCGTTCCAGCGCCTCGGGGTTGAGGCGGCATCCGCGCGATCCGGCCCCCAGCGACTGCGAGATACGGATCGTTTCGCCATCCGGCAGCACCCGCACATCCATGTCGCACAGCTCGCTGTCGTGGCACTCCACGTTGGTCTGCACGATGCCGCCCAGACGGATGCCGCGGGCCTGCAGGCGGTCGGCCAGGGCGCTCAGCAAACGGTCGGTGGCGCCGCGTTCCTCGGTCATCACGTAGGCGAGTTGCATGGGTCGTGTTCTCCGGTGTCGTGCTGTCCCATAGGTGGGGATATGGCCGTCAGGGTCAAGCCCGGATGGCCGCGAAACATCGGCGGGCAACCACCTGAAGACAGGAAAGGGCACCGCTGGGGTGCCCTCTCTGTTGGTCGGCAAGGTCCGAACGCGTCAGAGCCCCAGCGCGCGGCGACGGTCCTCGGCAAAGCCCTGCACGATGCGGTCGGCAATCAGCGCGAGGATCGCCATCGCCGCCCCGGCAGAAATGCCCAAGCCCACATCCGCCTTGCCCAGCGCCAGGTAGATCGACTGGCCGAGGCCGGTGGTGCCGATCAGCGCCGCGATCACCAGCATCGCAAAGGCATAGAGGATCGTCTGGTTCAGCCCCAGCAGGATCGACGGTGCCGCATAGGGCGCGCGCACGTCGCGCAGCATCTGCCAGCGGGTCGCGCCGGAAGCGGTCGCGGCCTCGATCATCTCGGCCGGGGTCTCGGTCAGCCCGTGGCGGGTGTAGCGGATCATCGGCACGATGGCATAGGCGATGATCGCGAGGAAGGCCGAGAACTCGCCGATCTGGAACACCATCAGGACCGGGATCAGGAAGACGAACAGCGGGATCGTCTGCAGCATGTCACAGATGGGCCGCACGACGCGCCACACGGTGGGCGACAGGGCCGAGGCCAGCCCAATGCCGCCGCCCAGCAGCGTGCAGGCAAAGACCGCAGCGCCCGACAGGTACAGGGACAGCAGCGCGCGCTCCCACAGGCCGGAGACCAGGATGGTGGTGAGCAGCACAACGGTCAGCAGCGCCAGCCCGCGCCCCGCCGCGACCCAGGCCAGCGCGCCCGCGCCCGCCAGCACGAAGGGCCAGGGCAACTGCGAAATCCCGGTCTCGAGCATGCCCGCCGCGATCAAGATCATCAGCCCCAGCGCCAGGTGGCCGCGCCAGGCGCAAAGCAGGCCGAGGGCGGCGCCGGCGGCGAACAGCGCCGCGCTCATCGCGGGGGTCCAGGCAAAGCCCCAGGTAAAGGGCAGCACCGCCTGATCCAGCCCGATGCGCAGCGGCAGCAGGACATAGAACATCACGTTGTTCTTCAACGCCGTCAGCGCCGCGGCATTGGCGGTGGTAAAGGCTGACAGCCCGGCATCGACACGATCCGCCACCGGGTTGAACAGGGTGTAATCCTCGGCCGAGCCAAGGCTGCCCCAGAACAGCACACTGGCCAGCACGCCCAGCCCAAGGATGGCCCAGGCCACGCGCGGATCATGGCGGTGGCGGCGGTCCTCGGTCAATGTGCCGCTCATCCGGTCGATCAGGATGGCGAAGATCACGATCACCAGACCTGCCAGCAGGCTCTGGCCGAACTGTGCCTTGCGCATGGTCAGGAGCACCTCCCAGCCGATGTCGTCAAAGCCGCCGATCACGGCGGCGATGATCACCATCGACAGCGCCGCCATCAGGCATTGGTTGACGCCAACCATGATCTGGCGGCCGGCCGAGGGGATCTCGCATTGAAACAGCTGTTGCAGCCTTGTGCCGCCGGACATGACGGCGGCTTCCTTGATCTCGGGCTCGACGCGCTGCAGCCCCAACAGCACATTGCGCGCCATTGGCGGCGCCGCATAGATCGCCGAGGCAATCAGCCCCACCACCGGGCCAAAGCCGAACAGCACCAGCAGGGGCGTAAGGTACGCGAAGGTCGGCACCGTCTGCATCACGTCCAGCGTGGCCTGCACCGGGCCGCGGATGCGGGGGTATTCATTGGCGAGGATACCGATGCCGCCGCCGATCAGCAGCGCCAACGGCACCGAGACCGCCACCAGCGCCAGCGTGTTCATGCCCTCGGACCAGTAGCCCGAGGCCAGCACGAACCCCAGCCCGACAAGGGCCATCAGCGCCATGCGCAGCCCGCCCAGCATCCAGCCCAGCGCGGTGGCGGCGGCGATCAGCAGCGGCCAGGGGGTCTGGTTCAGGGCGGCACTGGCGGCCTCCATCGGGTAGAACAGCAGCGCCGAGAACGCCCGCGCGGCGGGTTTGATCAGCAGCAGGAACCATTCCACCCCTGCCCCGACCCAATCGGTCGCGGGCAGCACCCAGGCCTTGGGGAATTGCACCAGCCACGGCGCCACGCCCTCCAGCAGCAGGCACAGCGCGCCGACTATGGCGGCCAGCAGCGCGGCCTGCGCGCCCTTGGTCAGCTGGGTCATGGCTGCTCCACCTGCAGCGCGGCGGCGAGATCGGCGGGGTTCACCACGCCCACCAGCTGGCCGTCCGGTGCGCGCACCGGCACCGGCTCATACAGCTCCATGCAGCGGGCCAGAGCCGCGTCCAGCGTCATGTCCTGGCGCAGGCCGGGATCGTCGGGGCCATGCGCCAGCGCGTCACCGGTCTGCATCACCGAGGCCACGCGGGCGTGCTGCCCCTTGGCCACATCGCGGGAGAATTCACGCACGTAATCATCGGCCGGACGCAGCACGATATCGGCGGGGGTGCCGATCTGCACGATCTTGCCATCGCGCATGATGGCAATGCGATCGGCCAGCTTCAGGGCTTCGTTGATGTCATGGGTGATGAAGACGATGGTGGTCTTCAGTTTGGCCTGAATTTCCAGGAACTCGTCCTGCAGCTGCCGCCGGATCAGCGGGTCCAGCGCCGAGAAGGGTTCGTCCAGGAACCAGACCGAGCAATCCGCCACCAGCGAGCGGGCGATGCCGACGCGCTGGCGCTGGCCGCCGGACAGCTCGCGCGGGTAATGGCGTTCGCGGCCGCCGAGGCCGACGAGATCGATCACCTCCTGCGCCTTGGCCATGCGCTGGCTTTTCCTCATGCCCTGCACCCGCAGGGGATAGGCGACGTTTTCGGCCACGGTCATATGCGGGAACAGGCCGAAGTGCTGGAACACCATGCCCAGCTTCTTGCGGCGCAGTTCGATCAGCCGTTTGGGGCTGGCCTCGACGATGTTCTCGCCGTCGATGCGGATCTCGCCGCCGGTGGCGTGCAGCAGATGCGAAATGCAGCGGATCAGGGTGGATTTGCCGGAGCCGGACAGGCCCATGATCACGAACAGCTCCCCCTCCTGCACCTCAAAGGAGGCGTCCTGCACCGCGGGCACCAATCCGCGGGCGCGCAGATCATCCGCGGCGGCCTGCGGATTGTCAGTCTGCGACAGCACCTGCTTCAGGGCGCTGTCGGCGTTCTTGCCAAACACCTGCCAGACATTCCGGCAGGTGATGGCGGGCGTATCGGAGCCGCTCACAGGCATCGGCTCAGTTGGTGGCGGCGTCGACTACCGGGCGCCATTTGTCCTCGTTGGCGGCCATCCAATCGGCAACGACCTGTTCGACCTTGCCGCCGTCCACGTCAATCGCGCCCATCATCGGCTGCTGGTCTTCCACCGCCAGGGTGTAGTTCGCGAGGATTTCATAGGCGGCGGGCCAGGTTTCTTCCATGCCGGACCAGGCAGCCTTGAAGATGCGCGAAGGCGCAAAGTCGCAGTCGTTCACCGCGTTGGGGTTCGGCCCCCAGGCGGGATCGGAGAAACAGGCGTCCTCGCCCGGGGGCAGGTCGACGAATTTGACGTCATAGGCCGACATCGCCCAATGCGGCTGCCAGAAGGTGATCAGCAGCGGCGTCTTGCGCTCGGTCGCGGCGCGCAGCTCGACGATCAGCGCCGCCTCGGACCCTGCGGGCACGGCCTTGAACGGCAGCTCCAGGGCAGCCATGCGGTCGGCACCGGGCGTGCCCCAGTCGGCGGGGTAGTCCACCAGGCGGCCCTGCGGCAGGGTTTCGGCGGTGGCAAACTGCATCGCGCAGTCGCGCAGGGCTTCCCAGGCCGGCAGGCCGGGGCACAGCTCGGCCACATGCGCCGGGTAGGCGATGCCTTCGCGGGCGTTCAGCTCCAGATCGCCCAGTTCGACCACGGTGCCTTCCTCGACCTTCTTGGCGTATTCGTCGGAAACGTTGGAGGACCAGATTTCCAGCGTTGCGTGGATGTCGCCGTCGGCAATGGCCTGGAACTGGTTCAGCATGCCGGCCGAGACGTATTCCACCTCATAGCCCGCGGCCTTCAGCATCTCGCCCGCGATATGGGTGGTCACGTGCTGGCCGGTCCATTCGTTCAGCGCCAGCTTGATCGGCTTGGAGGTGTCGCCCAGCTCCGCGGCCGAGGCCAGACCAGCGGCCACGGTCATGGAGGCGGCGCCCAGCGCCAACGCATATCCCTTGAAGTTCATCCTGATACTCCCTGTCATGTGTGTGCGCCGCCGAAGGCCCGGCTGTGGCGCTGTTTTTGGAACCCGGTGGTTCGCGGCACGGGTCTGCGCGTGGAACGGGTCCACGCAAACCCCGCGTGCCGATGAGACCGAGTGTGGCGGGTGATACTGCAAGTATTTGAACCTATTACGGCGCTTTGTCGAGCAAATGCGGCACGAAAGGCAAAACTTCCTGAACGAGAGATCAGCTTTTTAACTTGTGAAACAAGTTTTTCCCGTCCCCGGAACAAGTGTGCCCCCGCCGATGGCAGGGGCACGATCGCGGCACCGCGCGGATCAGAACCGCGCCGGCGTGTCGGGTATCAGCTGCGGCCGGCGCCCAGCGCGGCTTCGACGATCGGCATCCATTTGGCCCGGTTCACCGCCAGCCAGCCGCGCGCCGCGCCCTGCACGGTTTCGCCGCGCACGTCGACAAGGGCAATCAGCGGCTGCTGGTCCCAGATGCTGAGCTGGAACTGTTTCAGGATCTCATGCGCGGCGGGCCAGCGCTGCTGCAGGCCCGGCCAGGCGGCCTTGACCACGCCGCCGCGGTAGAAATCGCAGTCGCCGGTGGCTTTGGGGTTCGGCCCCCAGGCGGGATCGCTGTGGCAGGCCGGTTCGGGTTTCGGCAGGCGGACGAACTGCAGCGCGTAGGAGGACATCGCCCAGTGCGGCGCCCAGAAGGTCGAGATCACCGGGCGGCGGTCCTTGTAGGCCTGCTGGAAGGTCTCGATCATCGCCGCCTCGCTGTCGGCGGCCACCACGTCGAACGGCAGCTCCAGCGCCCGGATCCGGTCGGCCCCGGGCGAGCCCCAGGAGGCCGGATAGGACAGGTAGATGCCCCGCTCGCCCTTGCCATCGGCCGAAAAGATGCCCGCACAGTCGCGCAGCGCTTCCCAATTGGGCAGGCCGGGGCACATCTGCGCCACGTAGGGCGGCACCACGACGCCGTTGCGCGCGTCGAGCCCCATGTCGCCGAGTTCCTCCAGCTGGCCGCTGTCACGCGCCGCCAGATAGGCTTCCGGGCTGCTCGTGGTCCAGATCTCGACCATTGCATGAAAGTCGCCGTCGGCGATTTCCTGGTAGATCGCGGATTGGTCTGCCTCGGCATATTCCACGGTATATCCGGCGTGTTCCAGCATGCCGCCGACGATGTAGGTCGACAGCTGCTGGCCGGTCCAGTTGTTCAGCGACAGGCGGATCGGCGTGCTCCGCTCCCCCATCTCCAGTGCGTTCCCCACCGTTGGCATGGCCAGCGCCAGCGCGGCCACCATTGCCCTGAGCTTCATTGGCGTCACTCCCGTACTGCCAGTCGTCTTGCAGCCACCCGCGAAGGGCAGCGCAGCACCGGAGATAGCAAGCCCGGATTGAGAAAGATTAACGCGCGGCGGGCCGTTGCCCGCAACCGGCCGGAAAAACGATTAAAACTCGTGCCAACCGCGCATTTCCCCGCCGAAACGTCGCAAAGCGTCAGCCTGTCTTGCGCGCCAGCAGCAGCACCGGATCATAGGTCAGCGGCAGCCGCCCCGCCCGCCCGAAGCGGGCGCGGTAGCGGTCCTCGAAGTCGCGCAGGCGGCGGCGGCTCCAGCCCTGCTGGGCGTGACCGTTGACGCCGGTCTGGCGCAGGTGCTTCAGCAGCGCCATGGCACCGTCGAAATGCAGCACCTGCGGGGTCTGCTCCAACGCGTGGATCTCCAGCCCGGCGGGCAGCATGGCGGGCCAGTCCGCCGCATCAAGATAGCTCGGGGCCGCGGCGGCAGAGCCGAGCGCCGCCAGCTCGTGGAACTGGTTGCGGCCAAAACCCGACAGAAGCAGCCAACCGCCCGGCGCAAGATGGTCCGCGAGCCGCGCCAGCAGCTCCGGCAGGTCGGCGATCCACTGCACCGTCGAGGCCGAGGCGACGAGGTCCAGCTGCGCAGGCAGCGACAGCGTCTCGATCGGCCCGGCCGCGAACCGCGCCTGCGCCCGCGTCGCCCGTGGCAGGACAGAGAGCGCGGCGGAGGCCTCGGGGACCAGATCGTTCAGCAGCAGTCGGCCAAAGTCGAAGCGCTGCGCCAGCTGCTGCGTCAGGTGGCCGGTGCCGCAACCGAACTCCACGGCGCTGCCGATTTGCCGCGGGCCCCCGGCCTCGGCCAGCAGCTGCGCCAGCCGGGCCGCGATCTGCGCCTGCACCGAGGCCGCGCGGTGATAGCTGCCCAGCCCGCGCCGGAAGCTTTGGCGGATGCGGGTCTGATCGGGGATGCGGGCGCCGATGTCCTTCATTGCAGCAGCGCCTCCCAGCTGGAGAACCAGTCGAAGGGCGCATGCGGGGCGTCGATGCTGCGCACCGGCTGGCCTTCCCAGGCGCGGGCCAGGTTGGCGGGCGGAAAGATCTTGTCGGCGGAGCTGATCCAGACGCGGTCGAACGCGACGTGGGGCGCGTCGCCGCGCGCCTCGACGGCCAGCAGTTCGGCCCGGCGGGCAGCCACGTCCAGGGGCTGGTCCGGCTGCGGAGCGCCGAAGACGCGGGTCAGGAACTGCTGGAAGCTGGCCGCGTCCAGCGTTTCCACCGTGCGGCGAAAGATGGCCGGCGGGATGCCGGTGTTGCGGCTGACCGGAGAGAGGCTGCCATTCACCGCCACCTTGCGGGCGAAGGGATCCGGGCGGGACTGCTGCCAATGGGCGTAAGACGCCACGCCAAAGGACCAGGCCACGAGTGTGACGCTGTCATAGGCCGACAGGTCCGGCAGTTCGGCCTCAAGCGCGGTGTAGTCGCTGGCAAAGAGGATATCCTGCGGGCCGCTCAGATGGGCGAAGACCTGTGGCCCGACGGCCCAGCCTCCGAAGACCACTATGGCTTCGGACGCCTGCCCGGCGGCACCGCCGGGCATCGCCCGTCCGCCTCCCGCGGCCGGGCCATGCTCTTGTGCCTGTTTCAGCCAGCGGAAATACACGGCCTATAGCTCCCGCGCCAGCCGCAGCATGCCTGCGGTGATCTCGCTGAGTTGGTCGGGCGTCGTGATGAAGGGCGGCATGGTATAGATGTTGTGACCGAAGGGGCGCAGGAAGACCCCCATCTCGTGCGCCCGCGCATGGGCCTCGTCCGCAGATACGCGGTGCTTCATCTCGATCACGCCGATGGCGCCCAGCACCCGCACGTCCGCGACATGGGGCAGGTCACGGGCCGGGGCGAGCTCGGCCTGCATCTGCTCGGCAATCGCCGCCACCCGCCCGCGCCAGTCCTGCCCGGTCAGGAGATCCAGCGATGCCTTGGCCGCAGCGCAGGCCAGCGGATTGCCCATATAGGTCGGCCCGTGCATGAACAGGCCCGGATTGCCGCCACCGATGCCTGTCGCCACGCGGTCGTTGGTCATGGTGCAGGCAAAGGAGATATGACCGCCGGTCAACCCCTTGCCAAGACAGATGATGTCGGGCTCGACGTTGCAGAAGCCGGTTGCAAACAGCTCCCCCGTGCGGCCAAAGCCGGTGGCGATCTCGTCGAAGATCAGCAGGATGCCCAGCTCATCGCAAAGCGCGCGGGCCTGGTTGAGGTATTCCGGGTGGTAGAAATACATCCCGCCGGTGCCCTGCACGACGGGCTCCAGGATGAAGGCGGCGATCCTGTCGGCATTGGCCTCCAGCACCGCGCGCAGTTCCCCCAAGCCGTTCTGCGCCGGATCGTCGGTCCAGTCCTGGTCCAGCCTGACCGGCGGGCGGGGGACGAAATGCTGCACGCTCAGCGCGCCCTGAAACAGGTGGTGCATGCCGGTGTCGGGGTCGCAGACGCTCATCGCCTTCCAGGTGTCGCCATGATAGCCGGAGCGGATGGTTGCGAACTCCTGTCGCTGCGGCTTGCCGATGGCGTGCTGGTACTGCACCGCCATTTTCATCGCCACCTCGACCGAGACCGAGCCCGAGTCGCAGTAGAAAATGCGGGTCAGGCTGTCCGACGTGATCTCCAGAAGTTTGCGGCCGAGGTCGATTGCCGGATCATGGGTCAGCCCGCCGAACATCACATGCGGCAGGGTGTCGAGCTGGTCGTGAATGGCCGATGTGATCGCCGGGTTCCTGTGGCCGTGCATCATGCACCACCAGGACGACATGGCGTCAATCAGCCGGGTGCCGTCCTCCAGCGTGATATGCACGCCCTCGGCCTCCTTCACCACGAAGGTGGGACCGGGTTTGGTGACGTTGGTATAGGGGTGCCACAGGTGCTGCTGGTCAAATTGCAGCTGGGTGAGGTCAGAAGCGCTCATGCCGGGTCCTCCTCCGCCGCCAGCGCCTCGCGGATCAGGTCGAGGTGGATGTTCTCGGCAAAGGCCTGCGCCAGCGCCGCGGAGCATTCATCGGTGCGCGCAGCACCGGGGCCGCCCGCGTCGCTGCCCAGCCCCGGCGCGCTGCGCAGGGCTTCGACAAAGGGCAGCCGCCCCAGATGCGCCGCCTTGCCGAACTGGCAGATGGTTTCCTCGACCTCCGGCTCCGGGTTGCCGATGAAGGCAACGCCCACCACCTCGCAGCCCGCATCGCGCAACGCCTTCAGCGACAAAAGCGTGTGGTTGATGGTGCCAAGCTGGGTGCGCGCACACAGGATCACCGGCGCGCCCCAGCGCGCGATCAGATCCAGATAGAGCTCACGCCGGTTCAGCGGCACCATGAGGCCGCCCGCGCCCTCGGCCACGAGCACACCATCGGTGTCCGGCAGCTGCAGCGTCCCGGTGTCGATTTCCGCCCCCTCGGCCTCTGCCGACAGATGCGGCGAGGCCGGGAGCTGCAGAAGATAACCCTCGGGCAGCGCCGGGCGGCCGGACAGGCGGGAGACGATCTGGCTGTCGGTCTCGTCCTCCAGCCCCGATTGCACCGGTTTCCAGTAGGTTGCCTCCAGCGCCTGCACCAGTCCGGCCGAGAAGATGGTCTTGCCGATGCCGGTGTCGGTGCCGGTCACGATCAGCGTGTTTCTGGGCGTCATGAGCGTGCCTCCAGTTCGCGGGCAAGGGTTTCTAACATCGAGGTGATGACCCCTGCCCCGGTATTCAAGGTGATCGACAGCCGCAGCCGCGCGGTGCCGCGGGGCACCGTGGGCGGGCGGATGCCGCGGATGTCATAGCCGTGACCCTGCATCGCCGCGGCCAGCGCCATGGTGCGCTTGTCGTCGCCGATCACCACCGGCAGGATCTGGCTGTCAAAACCGTCCAGCCCGCACAGGCGTTTGGCCTCATCTTGGGCGTGGGCGATCCCGGCCCAGGCCTGCTCCCGGCGGGTCGGGTTCTGGCGCAGTTCCTGCAGGGCGGCGCGCACGAGGGCGGCGTTCAGCGGTGACGGAGCCGTCGCATAGATGAAGCCGCGCGCCTTGTTGATGAGGGTCTCGATCAGCACCCGCTGGCCGCAGATCAGTGCGCCGGAGGCGCCCAGCGCCTTGCCGCAGGTGTGTAAGGACAGAACGTTGGGGCGGTGCGCGATCTCATGCGCCAGACCGCGGCCCATGTCGCCGAAGACGCCGGTGGAATGCGCCTCGTCGACCACCAGCACCGCACCGGTCGCATCCGCCAGTGCCATAAGCGCGTCCAGCGGGGCGAGATCGCCGTCCATGGAATAGACGGCCTCGACCGCGATCCAGACCTGCCCCGCGCCGCCCGACGCACGCCAGTCGCGCAGCACCCGCGCTGCATCGTCTGTGTCACCGTGGGCAAAGCTGCGGGTCTCGGCGCGGCCCAGCCGCATGCCGTCATGGGTGCTGGCGTGGATCAGCGCGTCATAAAGCACCAGATCGCCCTGCTGCGGCAGCGCGGAGAAGATCGCCTGGTTGGCGTTGAAACCGCCGCCCATGAACAGCGCCGCCTCGGTGCCGAAGAACGCGGCCGCCTCCGCCTCCAGCCGCTGATGCTCGGCGTCGTTGCCGCGCAAGAGGCGCGAACCACCCGCCCCCACCGGCACGCCGCGCGCCAGCGCGTCCGATGCGGCGGCGCGCAGCACCTCGCTGCTCGCCAGACCGAGGTAGTCGTTGGAGGCAAAATCATGCCCCTCCCGCGGCATCAACTGCCGGTAGCGCCCGCGGCTGCGCAGCGCTTCCAGCGATTTTTCATGCCGTGGAAAGGCGCCCGCCATCAGCGGCTGCCGTCGCAGCCCACGGCCATCGCGGTGATGCCCAGACGGTCGAACAGCTGCTGGTCCTTGTCTTCCTCGGGGTTGTCGGCGGTCAGCAGGGTGTCGCCAACAAAGATCGAGTTGGCGCCGGCAAAGAAGCACATCGCCTGCATCTCGTCCGACATGTCGGTGCGGCCTGCCGACAGGCGCACGTGGGACTTGGGCATCAGGATGCGGGCCAGCGCCACCGAGCGGACGAATTCGATCGGGTCCAGCTTTTCGACATTGGCCAGCGGCGTGTCGGCGATCGGGATCAGCATGTTGACCGGCACCGAATCAGGGTGCTGCTCCAGCGTGGCCAGCGCCAGCATCATGTCGATGCGGTCCATCTGCTGCTCGCCCATGCCGACGATGCCGCCCGAACACACCTTGATGCCCGCTTCGCGCACCTTGTTCAGGGTGTCGATCCGGTCCGCAAAAGTGCGGGTGGTGATGATTTCCTTGTAGTAGCGCTCGGAGGTGTCGATGTTGTGGTTGTAGTAATCCAGCCCGGCATCGCGCAGGCGGAACACCTGCTCCTCGTCCAGCATGCCCAGGGTCATGCAGGTTTCCATGCCCAGTTCCTTGACCCCTTTCACCATCGCCTCAAGGGCGGCCATGTCGCGGTCCTTGGGCGAGCGCCAGGCGGCGCCCATGCAGTAGCGGGTCGCGCCGCCTTCCTTGGCTTTCTTTGCCTCCGCGATCACCCGCTGTACCTCGATCAGCTTGGAGGCCGAGAGCTGTGCGCCGTTGCGGGCGGACTGCGAGCAATAGGCGCAATCCTCGGCGCAGCCGCCGGTCTTGATGCTCAGGAGCTTGGATTTCTGGACCTGGTTGGGGTCGAAATACTGCCGGTGGACGCTGTGCGCATGGAACAGCAGGTCCATGAAGGGCTTGTTGTAGATCTCTTCCGCTTCTTCGCGGGTCCAGTCGGTCCGGATGGGTGCAGCGTCCAGCATGCTGTCTCCTGTGCTCATGTCCCTGCCATGCGCGGATGGCGTTGCGAAATTTTATAGATAACTTTGCCACCCCCGATCAAGCACCAAAGCGGCGGCGCAGCAATTTGCCACGAGGTGGGCCGAAATATCCCACTAACGCACTATTATTGTTATATAAAAATAATCTACAAAAATTCATGTTGACGCCACGATCACTGCTCCCTAACCCTAAAGCCACGCAGGGGAGTCCCGCCAAGGGGACTGAGAGGTGGACAGGAACGGCATCAGCCGGGCCGGTGAAGCGACCCTTTGAACCTGACCCAGTTGATACTGGCGTAGGAAGCTAGGCACGCTTGGCCACCGGGGATCGTACAGCCCCGCATGCCGCGCGATGACTGAACAAGGGGGCCGGTACACCCTCTGTTTCCCAGCCAAACCTCATCTGGTGTCTTTTCCGAGTCTCGGCTTCGAGGAGCACCAAAATGAACGTCCCAAACCCCAAGATCACCACGGGCGCCCTGCCCGCTTCGCGCAAGATCTACGTGAACGGCGAGGTCCACAAGGACATCCGCGTGCCCATGCGCGAAATATCCGTCCATCCCACCGCAGGCGAGGATCCGCTGCCGGTCTATGACAGCTCCGGTCCCTATACCGACCCGAACGTGCTGACCGACATCCGCCAGGGCCTGCCGCAGCTGCGCCGCCAGTGGATCCTCGACCGCGGCGACGTCGAAGAATACCAGGGCCGCGACGTGAAGCCGGAGGACAACGGGTTCGTCGAAGGCGACCGGCTGGTGCCGGAGTTCCCCGTGAAACCCACCCCCCTGCGCGGCAAGAACGGTGCCGCACCGACCCAGCTGGCCTATGCCCGTGCGGGCATCATCACGCCGGAGATGGAGTTCGTCGCAATCCGCGAAAACCAGCTGCGCGAGCTGTCGCCCTGCCACGGCAAGCGCGACGGCAATGACTTCGGGGCCAACATCCCCGACTACGTGACCCCGGAATTCGTGCGCCAGGAAATCGCCGCCGGCCGCGCCATCATCCCCGCCAACATCAACCACCCGGAAATCGAACCGATGATCATCGGCCGCAACTTCCTGGTGAAGATCAATGCCAACATGGGCACCTCTGCCGTCACCTCCTCGATGGAAGAGGAGGTGGACAAGCTGGTCTGGGCGATCCGCTGGGGCGCCGACACGGTGATGGACCTGTCGACGGGCCGCAACATCCACAACACCCGCGAATGGATCATCCGCAACTCGCCGGTTCCGATCGGCACCGTGCCGATCTACCAGGCGCTGGAGAAGGTCAACGGCATCGCCGAGGACCTGACCTGGGAGGTGTTCCGCGACACGCTGATCGAGCAGGCCGAGCAAGGCGTCGACTATTTCACGATCCATGCGGGCGTGCGGCTGCACATGGTGCCGATGACGGTGAACCGGGTGACGGGGATCGTCTCGCGCGGCGGCTCGATCATGGCCAAGTGGTGCCTGCATCACCACAAGGAATCGTTCCTCTATGAGCATTTCGAGGAAATCTGCGACATCTGCCGCCAGTATGACGTCTCCTTCTCGTTGGGGGATGGCCTGCGCCCCGGCTCCATCGCGGACGCCAATGACGAGGCCCAGTTTGCCGAGCTGGAGACCCTGGGCGAGCTTACCAAGATCGCCTGGGCCAAGGACTGCCAGGTGATGATCGAAGGGCCGGGCCATGTCGCCATGCACAAGATCAAGGAGAACATGGACAAGCAGCTGGAGTGCTGCCACGAGGCGCCCTTCTACACGCTTGGCCCGCTGACCACCGACATCGCGCCGGGCTATGACCACATCACCTCTGGCATCGGGGCGGCGATGATCGGCTGGTTCGGCTGCGCGATGCTGTGTTACGTGACGCCCAAGGAGCACCTGGGCCTGCCGGACCGCGATGATGTGAAAACCGGCGTCATCACCTACAAGATCGCAGCCCATGCTGCCGATCTGGCCAAGGGCTTGCCGGGGGCGCAGCGCCGCGACGATGCGCTGTCCCGTGCCCGGTTCGAATTCCGCTGGGAGGATCAGTTCAACCTCTCGCTGGACCCGGACACTGCGCGCGAGTTCCACGACCAGACCCTGCCCAAGGAAGCCCACAAGGTGGCGCATTTCTGCTCCATGTGCGGGCCCAAGTTCTGCTCGATGCGGATCAGCCACGACATCCGCGCCGAAGCGCAGAAAGAGGGGATGGAGGCAATGGCCGCCAAGTTCCGCGAGGGCGGCGAGCTTTATGTGCCTGCAGCCGAGGCGGCGGCGGCCAAGACGGAACCGGCGGAATGATCACCATCGCAGGCGCGGGCCTTGCCGGCCTCGCCTGCGCCTATGAGCTGGCGCAGCGCGGCGCGGCGGTCACCCTGTATGAACGGGGGGACACCCCGGGCGGCAGCAGCGTCGCGCGCTATGCGGGCGGCATGCTGGCCCCCTGGTGTGAACGCGAAAGCGCCGAGGAGAAGGTCATCACCCTCGGCAGCCGCGCCGTCGACTGGTGGGAAAAGGTCACGACCGTCCACCGGCGCGGCACGCTGGTGGTGGCACCATCCCGCGACCGGGCAGAGCTGACCCGCTTTGCCCGCCGCACCAGCAACCACCGGGCCGTGGCCGGGGCCGCGATTGCGGAGCTGGAGCCGGCCCTTGCCGGGCGGTTTGCCCAAGGGCTGCTGTTCGAGCAGGAGGCGCATCTGGACCCGCGGCGCGCCCTGCGCGACCTTGTGGACAAGGTGCAGGCCTTGGGGGTGGAGATCCGCTGTGGAGGTCCGGCCCCGGCCCGCGTCGCGCTGGACTGCACCGGCATGGCAGCGCCGCTGCCCGGCCTGCGTCCGGTGCGCGGCGAGATGGCGATCCTGCATTGCCCGCAGGTGGAGATCCGCCGCACCCTGCGGCTGCTGCACCCGCGAATGCCGCTGTACCTGGTGCCGCGCGACGAGGGGCTGTTCATGATCGGGGCCACCATGATCGAGAGCAGCTCTGACCGCCCCGTCACCCTGCGCTCGCTCGCGGAGCTGCTGAACGCCGCCTACACGCTGCATCCCGGCCTCGGCGAAGCCAGCGTGGTCGAGACCGGCGCGGGGCTGCGCCCGGCCTTTGCCGACAACCTGCCGCGGCTGACCGAACAGGACGGCACGCTGTACCTCAATGGCCTCTATCGCCACGGGTTCCTGCTGGCCCCTGCCATGGCGCAGCAGGCCGCGGACCGATTGTTACCGGAGACATCTGATGAAGATCATCGTGAATGCCAAACCGCATGAAGTCGCGGCAACCGACCTGCAGTCCGTGCTGGACGAGCTGGGCTTTGCCGCCTCGGCCGTCGCGACCGCGGTGAACGGAAGCTTTGTCGCCCGCTCCAAGCGCGCGGAGGTGACGCTGGCCGACGGCGACCGGCTGGAAGTGCTCGCCCCGATGCAGGGAGGCTGAGGCCATGAGACTATATGGAACCGACGTCGCCTCGCGGCTGCTGCTGGGCACCGCGCAATATCCCTCTCCGGCCGTGCTGGCAGAGGCGGTGAAATCCAGCGGCACCGGCATCATCACAGTGTCGCTGCGCCGCGAAACCGCCGAAGGCTCCGGCGCGGGCTTCTGGGACGGGTTGCGCGACACTGGCTGCCGCATCCTGCCCAACACCGCCGGCTGCCACACGGTGCAGGAGGCGGTGACCACCGCCCACATGGCGCGGGAGCTGTTCGACACGGACTGGATCAAACTGGAGGTGATCGGCCATGCCGACACCCTGCAGCCGGATGTCTTCGGGCTGGTCGAAGCCGCGCGCATCCTCAGCGCCGATGGCTTCAAGGTCTTTCCCTACACCACCGAGGATCTGGTGGTGGGCGAACGGCTGCTGGAGGCAGGCTGCGAGCTTTTGATGCCCTGGGGCGCGCCGATCGGCTCGGGTCAGGGCTTGCGCAACCCGGACGGCCTGCGGGCGATGCGGGCGCATTTCGCAGGCGTGCCGCTGATCGTCGACGCCGGCATCGGGCGCCCGTCGGATGCGACGCAGGCGATGGAACTGGGCATGGATGCGGTGCTGTTGAACACCGCCGTGGCCAAGGCCGGCGATCCTGCCGCGATGGCCCGGGCCATGGCGCTGGCTGTTGACGCGGGCCGTGCCGGATACCTTGCCGACCCGATGGAGCGGCGCGACATGGCGGTGCCCTCGACGCCGGTTCTGGGACTGGCCGAACTCAATATGACGGAGACCGCATGATGGAGCGTTTCTACCTGATCGTCGGCCATGTCGGTCGGCTGGAGCTCTTGGTGCCGCAGGGCGCGAGGCTGGTGCAGCTGCGCATCAAGGACCAACCCGAACCGGAGGTGCGCCGCCAGATCGCCCGCGCCCGCGACTTCTGCGCGGTCCATGACGCGCAACTGGTGGTGAACGACTACTGGCAGGCGGCGTTGGATCTGAATTGCAACTTTGTCCACCTTGGCCAGGAGGACATGGAGACCGCGGATTTCGCCGCCCTGCGCCGCCGCGGTGTGCGCTTTGGCCTCTCCACCCATGACGAGGCCGAGCTGGAGCGCGCGCTGTCCCATGATCCGGCCTATGTGGCGCTGGGTCCGGTCTATCCGACGCTGCTGAAGAAGATGAAATGGGGGCCGCAGGGGCTGGAGCGGGTGACCCGCTGGAAACAGATGGCGGGCAAGACGCCGCTGGTGGCGATCGGCGGCCTGACGCCCGAGCGCCTGCCCGGCGTCTTCGCGGCCGGTGCCGACAGCGCGGCGGTGGTGACCGACATCCAGCAGGCCGCCGACCCGGAGGCGCGCACCCGGGAATGGGCCGAGGCCTGCCGCGCATGAGCCGCTATGCCCGCCAGATGATACTGCCGGAGGTCGGCGCCGACGGCCAGGCGCGGCTGGCGCGCGCCCATGTGCTGGTGGTGGGGGCCGGCGGACTTGGCTGCCCGGTGCTGCAGTATCTGGGCGGCGCCGGGGTCGGGCGCCTCACCATCGTGGATGGCGACGTGGTGGAGGAATGCAACCTGCACCGGCAGGTTCTGTATGCCATGCAGGACATTGGCCGACCAAAGGCGGAAGCCGCGCAGGCGCATCTGCTGTCCGCCAACCCGGACCTCGAGGTCACCGCACTGGCGCAGCCGCTGGACGCCGCCAACGCCGCCGCATGGGTGCAGGCTGCGGACCTGGTGGTCGATGCGGCGGACAGTTTCGCGGTCTCCTACATCCTGTCGGACAGCTGCCTCGCGGCGGGCAAGCCGCTGATTTCAGCCTCGGCGCTGGGGCAGTCCGGCTATGCCGGCGGGTTTTGTGGCAGTGCGCCATCCCTGCGCGCGGTCTTTCCCGACCTGCCCGCCCGCGCCGCCACCTGCGCCACGGCGGGCGTCATGGGGCCTGCCGTCGGCATGATCGGCGCCCTGCAGGCGCAGCTGGCGCTGAAGGTGCTGCTGGGCCATCAGCCCAGCCCCTGCGGCCAGCTGTTCAGCTTCCGGCTGGAGGATCTGCATGTCAGCAGCTTCCGCTTTGACGACGCGGAGGAACCCGAGACTGCCCTGCCCTTCGTCGCTGCCAGCCAGATCACGCCGCAGGATGTGGTGGTGGAACTGCGCCCCGAGGAGGAAGCGCCGCGGATGGCCGTGCCGCAGGCACGGCGCATCGCGCCCGCGGATCTGGCCACCGCCGACCTGCCGCGCGGGCGCCGCATCGTGCTGTGCTGCCGCAGTGGGCTGCGCGCCTGGGGGGCCGCCGCGACCTTGCAGCAGGCGGGCCACCGCAGTCTTGCCCTGCTCGCCGCCGGAGACAGCCCCGCATGAGCGCGATCCTGGCCATCGGCGGCACCGACAGCAGCGGCGGCGCGGGACTGAGCCGCGATGCGGCGATGGCGGCCGCCCTTGGCGTCACCCTGCGCCCCGCCGTCACCGCCGTCACCGTGCAGACGGATGCGGCGGTGCTGGCTGTCCACCCCTGCACCGCCGAGGCCGTGGCGGATCAGATCGCTGCCGCGCTGGCCACGCCCGCACCGCCCGGCGCTGTGAAGATCGGCATGCTCGGCTCCGCTGCGGTGGCAGATGCGGTGACCAACGCCCTGCCCGACGATCTGCCCATCGTGCTGGACCCGGTGCTGAAGGCCACCTCTGGCGGGACGCTGATGGCCGCGGGCGGTTTTGGCGCGCTGCTGCGCCGGGTTGCGGTGGTGACCCCCAACTTGGATGAGCTGGCAGCGCTGTCTGGCTGCAGTGGTGACCCGGCTCGGCAGGCGGCAGCCTTGCTGGCGCAAGGCGTGTCGGCGGTGCTGGTCAAGGGCGGCCACGGCCGCGGCGCGCTCAGCACCGATGTGCTTTGTTGCGCCGATGGCAGCACTGTTGCCTTTGAAAAACCCCGGTTGGGCGTCTCGAAACGTGGCACCGGCTGCAGCCTGGCCACCGCGATTGCCTGCCATCTGGCCATGGGCGCGCCGCTTCCAGAGGCCTGCCGTGCCGCCAAGGAGGCGGTGCACCGCTGGCTGCAGGAGTGATCAGGCGGCGGGCAGCCTTTCCAGCACCTCCGCCGCTGGCAGCACGGTGCCGAAGCCGGCCTGCAGCGCCGACAGGGTCACCTCCAGCACCACTTCGGCATCCAGGTCGCCGCCCTTGCGCGCAGGCAGGGCAAACGCCACCAGCGCGTCCTCGACGACCTCGATCGCGAAGCCGAGGTTGGCGGCAGACCGCGCCGTGGAGTTGACGCAGAAGGCAGCAACCCCGCCGACGATCACCAGCCGGGTGATGCCGCCCGCCTGCAGATGCGCCGCCAGCCCGGTGCCGACAAAGCCGGAGGAGCCGGTTTTCCAGAACACCGCCTCGCCTTCCGCAGGGATGGCGCACGGCAGGGGCTGGCCGCTGGGCAGATCGCGGCGGAACTTGCTCTCGGCGCGGGGATCGTCGTGCAACACATGCACCACCGGCAGCCCCGCGGCGCGAAACCCCGCCGCCAGTTCCGCCACCCGCTGTTCCGCCTGCGGATTGGCCTGCGGGCGGCCTGCGGCCGCAACATTGGCCATCTCCTGCTGCATGTCGACAATCAGCAGCGCCGTGTTTTCATACATCAAAAAACCCTCGCGGAGGCATTCGCCGCGAGGGTTGCAGATCCGCACCGCCGACGCCAGCGCAAACATGTCGTCAATGCGGCCTCAGCACCGCGGTGCCGAAAAACCGGGCAATCGGCTCAGCCCTCGAGGCACCAGCGCATGATCGCCTTTTGCGCGTGCAGGCGGTTCTCGGCCTCGTCAAAAATCACCGACTGCGGGCCATCCATCACGGCGGAGGTCACTTCTTCTTCGCGGTGCGCGGGCAGGCAATGCATGAACAGCGCATCCGGCTTGGCGTGCGCCATCAGTGCATCATTCACCTGATAGGAACGCAGCATGTTGTGGCGGCGTTCCTTGGAGGACTGGCTGTCATGCATCGACACCCAGGTATCCGCGACCACCAGGTCGGCGCCCTCGACCGCCTTGGCGGCATCGCGTTCGATCACCACCTTGGAGCCGGCCTTGCGGGCGAGGCCGATGAACTCCTCCTCCGGGTCCAGCTGCGCCGGGCCGGTGAAGGTGAGGTCGAAGCCGAACTGGCCCGCGGCGTGCAGGAAGGAGGCGCAGACGTTGTTGCCGTCCCCGCACCAGACCACCTTCTTGCCCTTGATCGGGCCGCGGTGCTCCTCGTAGGTGAGGATATCGGCCATGATCTGGCAGGGGTGGGTGCGGTCGGTGAGGCCGTTGATCACCGGCACATCGGCGTATTCCGCCATCTCGGTCAGGACGGTCTCGTCGAAGGTGCGGATCATGATCATGTCGACATAGCGTGACAGCACGCGAGCGGTGTCGGCGATGGTCTCGCCGTGGCCCAGCTGCATGTCCTTGCCCGACAGCACCATGGTCTGGCCGCCCATCTGGCGCACGCCGACGTCAAAGGACACGCGGGTCCGGGTCGAGGGCTTTTCGAAGATCAGCGCCACCATCCGGTCCTTCAGCGGCAGCTCGTCGTCCAGCGCCGCCCTGGGGCGCCCCTGGCGCGCCTGCTTGGTGGCGCTGGCCTGATCGATGATCCTGCGCAGGTCGGCCGGGTCGGTTTTGTGGATGTCGAGAAAATGATTCATGTCGGTATCGCTTTGTTCTGGCGAAGGCCGGGGGCGCCTGCCCCCGGACCCCCGGGAGTATTTATGCAAAGGTGAAGGTCAGGGGTTGCCCGCGCTCAGGCTTGTCGCCACCGCGTCCAGACGGCGGTGGGCTTCGGCGATGTCGTCGTCCGTCAGGGTCAGCGGCGGCAGCAGGCGGATCACGTTGTCCGCAGCCGGCACGGTGATCAGCTCATGCTCGTAGCCGGCCTTCACCACGTCGAGGTTTGCCGCCTTGCACTTCAGCCCCAGCATCAGGCCCGCACCGCGTACCTCCTCGAACACCTCGGGGTGATCGGCGACCAACCCCTCCAGCTTTTGCCGCAAAAGGCCCGCCTTGCGGTTCACCTCGGCGAGGAAGACCGCGTCCGCCACGTGGTCCATCACCGCGCAGCCCACCGCGCAGCCCAAGGGGTTGCCGCCATAGGTGGAACCATGGGTGCCCGCGGTCATGCCGCTGGCGGCCTCTTCGGTGGCCAGCACCGCGCCCAGCGGGAAGCCGCCGCCAATGCCCTTGGCCACCATCATGATGTCGGGGGTGATGCCCGCCCATTCATGGGCAAACAGCTTGCCGGTGCGCCCGACGCCGCATTGCACCTCGTCCAGGATCAAGAGCAGGCCGTGTTCATCGCAGATCGCGCGCAGCGCTTTCAGCTCGGCATCCGGCACCGCGCGGATGCCGCCCTCGCCCTGCACCGGTTCGATCAGGATGGCGGCGGTCTCTTCGGTGATGGCATTGGTCACGCCGTCCAGATCGCCGAACATCAGATGCTTGAACCCCGGCAACAGCGGGCCGAACCCCTTGGTCATCTTCTCCGAGCCTGCCGCGGCAATGCCGGCGGAGGAGCGGCCGTGGAAGGAGCCATCGAAGGTGATGATCTCCACCCGCTCCGGCTGGCCTTTGTCGTGGAAATACTTGCGCGCCATCTTCACCGCCAGCTCGCAGGATTCGGTGCCGGAGTTGGTGAAGAACACGGTGTCGGCGAAGCTGTGCTCCACCAGCTTGTCCGCCAGCGCCTGCTGTTGCGGAATGTGGTAGAGGTTGGAGACATGCCACAGCTTCTGCGCCTGGTTCGTCAGCGCCTCGACCAGCGCCGGATGGGCATGCCCCAGCGCGTTCACCGCAATGCCGGAGCCCAGGTCCAGAAAGCGTCGCCCGTCGGCCGTGGTCAGCCAGGCGCCTGCGCCTTCGACGAATTCAAGCGGCGCGCGGTTATAGGTTGGCAGAACGGACGGGATCATCGGGATCATCCTTTTCAAAGATAGAAGCCAAAGCTGTGACGTAAGCTTGGCCTTGGGTCAACGGTGGAACACTGGTTTCAAGTGGGGAATGTGCCACGGGGCGGGCACAACGGATCAAAGGGCCGGTCACGCCAGGCGGCGTCGGCGTCGCGAGATGGTGATATATGCGCGTTTGATCATAGGCAGGTTTCATAACGGAGGATTCGGCAAAAGAAAACCCTTTTCGGATGCTCATGCGGACAATCCGCCATCCCTGCTCTCGCCCCTGTTGGCTTTACCTGAAACAGAAACCTGGCGGCCGGAGCGGACGCGCCGCCACGCGGGCCAGCGCGCCGCCAGGTTCCGGCGGCACAATTGGACCTGCGCCACATCCTTTCCCCTTGAAACGCGCCCCGGGTTGGCGCACCGCTACACCATGCACAGCGCCCCGTCACAGAACCCCGCCCTCGCCGCCAGCCTAATCCTGGCAGCGACCACATTCATCGCCGCCACCACGCTCCTCGCCAAGGCACTGGGGACGGATGCGCTGGGGGCGCCGCTGCATCCGATGCAGATCAGCCAGGGGCGGTTCATGTTTGCCTTTTTCGGCATTTCGGCGGCGGTGCTGGCGCTGCGGCCGCGCTTTCAGCGGCCGCACTGGGGGTTTCACATCGGGCGCACCTCCTGTGGCTGGGCGGGGATCACGCTGCTGTTTGCCTCCGTCGCGCATATCCCGCTGGCGGAGGCCACCGCGATCAGCTTTCTGAACCCGGTCTTTGCGATGCTGCTGGCGATCCCGTTGCTGGGGGAGCGTGTCGGCCCCTGGCGCTGGGGCGCGGCGGCGATCGCCATGGCGGGGGCGTTGATCCTGCTGCGCCCCACTCCGGCCGGGTTTCAGCCCGCGGCGCTCTTGGCGCTGGGCGCGGCGGCGGTGATGGGACTGGAGCTGATCTTCATCAAGAAGCTGTCGGGTCGCGAGGGGCCGCTGCAGGTGCTGTGGGTCAACAACCTGCTGGGGCTGCTGATCGCCAGCTGCGCGGTGCTGCCCGTCTGGCAGATGCCCAGCGCGGCGCAATGGGCGGCGCTGGCGGCGCTGGGGCTGGTGATGGCCTGCGCGCAGGCCTGTTTCATCAACGGCATGGCGCGGGCGGATGCGTCCTTTGTCGCGCCCTTCAGCTATGCCACGCTGGTGTTTGCCGCCGTCTATGACTTTGCCGTCTTTGGCGTGGTGCCGGGCTGGGTCACGGTGCTGGGGGCCGCCATCATCCTTGTCGGCGCCGCCGTGCTAGCCTGGCGCGAGACAAGACCGCGGCCGGCAGGGCCACCGCCCGCCTCGGTCTGATCAACGCCCCGCCCGGCTGGGTTCAGGGCTTCAGCCGGTAGCCCGTGCGCAGCATCGACCAGGCCAGCAGGCACACTGCAAAGGTGGCGCCGCTGCAAACCGCCAGCCCCAGCCATGGCGAGCTGTCAGAGGTGCCGATCACCCCGAAACGCACACCGTCGATCAGGTAGAACACCGGGTTCAGATGCGAGATGGCGCGCAGCACCGGCGGCAGCGCCTCGACCGAATAGAAGGTGCCGGACAGGAAGGCCAAGGGGGTCACGATGAAGTTGGTGATCGCCGCCATCTGGTCGAACTTGTCAGCAAAGACGCCCGCGACGATGCCAAGCCCGCCGAGGAAGGCCGCGCCGAGCACCACGAAGACCAGCGCCACCAAGGGATGCGCGGGTACGATCTGCAGCACCGCCATCAGCCCCAGTCCGATGGCCAGTGCCACCATGATACCGCGCGCCACCGCGCCCGCGAGGTAGCCCAGCAGGATCTCCAGCCCCGACAGGGGCGGCATCAGCGTGTCGACGATATTGCCCTGCACCTTGGAGATCACGATCGAGGAGGAGGTATTGGCAAAGGCGTTCTGGATCACCGTCATCATCATGATGCCCGGCGCAAGGAAGGTCAGGAACGGCACCCCCATCACATCGCCGCGTTTCGGCCCGATGGCGATGTTGAAGATCATCAGAAACAGCGCCGCCGTCATCAGGGGCGCCAGCAGGGTTTGGGTCCAGACCACCAGGAATCGCTTGATCTCGCGCCAGGCAAGCGCCTGCAATCCCAGCCAGTTGATGCGCCCGAAGCGGCGCGCGCCCAATTCGACCTGATAGCCCTGATCTGCCATGCTGCCCCCGATTTTGTTGCATTGCCTGCATAACGGCTGCGTCATGAGGCGCAAGGTGCCTTGTAACTCCGCCCACAGTGATTAAAATGGGGCGATCACCGGAATAGGATGGCGGCCGCAGAACACTGGGGCCGCTATTAGCTTGAAAGGCAACATATGTCCTGGACAGACGAGCGCGTCGAACTGCTCAAGAAAATGTGGGGCGAAGGCCAGTCGGCGAGCCAGATCGCCAAGGAACTCGGCGGTGTGACCCGCAATGCCGTGATCGGCAAGGTGCACCGACTCGGCCTGTCCAACCGCAACAGCGGTGGCACCAAGGCGGCAGAACCCAAGGAAAAACCAGCAGCGGCACCGGCTGCAGCGGCACCGAAACCGGCCGCGGCACCGAAACCCAAGCCGCAGCCGAAGACCGAACCGGCACGTCCCGCCGCGGCCCAACCCGCCGCCTCGGAGGCCAAGCCGGTGACCCCGGCCCGCCGCCAGATCATCCCGGCCGGGCAGCCGCTGCCGCCACAGCCCTCGGCCAATGAAATCAGCCCCGAGGCGCTCGCCAAGGTGAACGAGGTCGAAAAGAAGGCCAAGAAGCTGGGCCTGATGGAACTGACCGAGCGCACCTGCAAATGGCCCGTGGGCGACCCCGCCACCGAAGATTTCTGGTTCTGCGGCCTGCCCGCCCAGCAGGGCAAACCCTACTGCGAGGCGCATGTTGGCGTGGCCTTCCAGCCAATGTCCTCGCGCCGCGATCGCCGCCGCTGAACCACGGCTGCCCGCCTGAAATGCTTACGCCCCGTGCCAATTCTGGCGCGGGGCGTTTTCATCTCATCTTGAGGCACCGCTTGCCGGGCTGGTTGCCGTTCTGGCCGCTCCGGCGCAGCACGGCGCGCGCTCAGCTGCCTTCGGGCGCCACGGAGATGAATTTCGGGATCACCCGATCCGAGGCCGCATCCGGCTCAATCTTGGGCCAGTTGCCTTCGGCGAGCGTGATGTGGCCCGGGATGTCTTCTTCCCAGAAACCGACGACCACATCGGTGATGTTGAGATACAGCTTGTCGTCAACGATGCGCCACAGGTTCGGGTTGCCCGGCACCTTGCCGCCCTTGGACACGCCGTAGGCACAGTGGCCATCATACTGCGGCGCGTAGTAGGCCGGGTCTTCAAGGAATTTGTCACGGTTTTCTTCGCTGGCAAACGCCCAGGTCGCACCGTTGTATTCAGCCGTGATCGAGGCCTTGCCCGGCACCGCCCCGGTTTGCGGCGTGCCCACCGGCTGCGCTGCAAGACTGCGGTAGGCGACCACGTCATAGCCGGACACCGCATAGCCGGTGCCATCAACATATTGCTCACCGGCAATCCCCGGCGCGGCCATGGCAACGCTGAGTGCCGTCGCGGCAGCAAAAAGAAAACGCTTCATCGGAATATCCCTTTCATCGGTGACGGCGGATGCCTCACAGACGCAGATTACACGGCACCCTGCAGATGCGAAGGCCCCCTCACGCCCCTGTGTCCGGTGACGAGACTTCGTGAGCGCGCTGTAAAATTTCCGTGCGACCGACCTTCCAGTCATTGGAATATTTGCGTGCTCTGCTTATCTGTGTGCAAGCCACTTGCCGCCATGCGGCGAAGCTCCGCGATCACGAAACAGTCACGCAGGGACACGACAGATGAGCGACACAGCCTACACCCCGCCCAAGGTCTGGAAATGGGAACAGGAGAACGGCGGCCAGTTTGCCTCCACCAACCGCCCCATCGCCGGTGCCACCCATGACAAGGAACTGCCAGTTGGCGAACACCCGCTGCAACTCTACTCTCTGGCAACCCCGAATGGCGTCAAGGTCACCGTCATGCTGGAGGAGTTGCTGGCCAAGGGCCACGCCGGAGCGGAATACGATGCCTGGCTGATCCGTATCGGAGATGGCGACCAGTTCGGCTCGGGTTTTGTGGAGATCAACCCGAACTCCAAGATCCCGGCCCTGATGGACCGCAGCGGAGAGACCCCAGTGCGGGTGTTCGAAAGCGGGTCGATCCTGATGCATCTGGCCGAGAAATTCGGCGAGTTCCTCCCCAAGGACGGCCCCGCACGCACCGAAACGCTGAACTGGCTGTTCTGGCAAATGGGCAGCGCGCCCTATCTGGGCGGCGGTTTTGGCCATTTCTATGCCTACGCCCCCGAGAAATTCCAGTATCCGATTGACCGTTTCGCGATGGAGACCAAGCGGCAGCTGGACGTCCTGGACCGGCAACTGGCCGAGCGTCCGTATATTGCCGGGGACGACTATACCATCGCCGACATGGCGATCTGGCCCTGGTACGGGCAGCTGGTTCTCGGGCGCCTGTACGATGCGGCAGAGTTCCTGGACGTCGAAAGTTACAAGAACGTGGTCCGTTGGGCCAAAGAGATTGACGCCCGCCCCGCGGTCCAGCGCGGCCGGATGGTCAACCGCGCCTTTGGCGATCTCGAAATGCAGCTGCATGAGCGCCACGACGCCAGCGACTTTGAAACGCGTACTCAAGACAAGCTGGAAGCCGCGGAATAAGCCGCGCATTCAATGCACATCCGGCGCGGCAGCTCGCGCCAGTGGGCGTTCGGGTATCCCCGGCCGCCCGCCTGCGTTCCGGGGCCTGATGCTGCTCGCATTCGGGCGGCTTTTGAACACCCGCCGCGACACGCTCTGACGAACGACAGAACACAGAACAATGCCGCCCCTTTAGGTATCTGCGCACCAAATCAGGGGCGGGACCTGCGCTGCGCGCCAGCACAGCGCCACGCCCAACTGTGAGGCCCATGTCAAAAATGGGCTGGAGCAGGCGGGAGCGCGCCGCGGTGGGAC
>NZ_JBGFGM010000095.1:0-328 GCF_041224635.1 Leisingera sp. XS_AS12 | reverse complement strand
TGCGAGGGCATCAGCATGGCGTGGCCCCGAGCGCATGCACAATCTCGGCGATCCGCGCTGCGGGCGTGCCTGGCGCCAGCTCGATCCTGACTTCGCCCGAGACGATCCGGATCACCTCATCGGATGCCGCAATGTCCGGCTCCGGCGGCATCTCCGGCGCGTCGCAGACCACCAGCGGGGCGAAGACCGGTTCGTCCGGCTCCGCCGCTGGCAACACCAGCTTCCCCTGCTTCGCCAGCCGGCGCCAAGCCGACAGCTGGTTTGGTAAGACACCATACCGCGCCGCCACGCCATTCACAGTCGCGCCCGGTTCGAGCGTATCCGCCAC
>NZ_JBGFGM010000093.1:0-177178 GCF_041224635.1 Leisingera sp. XS_AS12 | reverse complement strand
CGAGCCGCTTGGCGGCCATAGTTGTTCTTCGGCTAAGGTTTGGTTTGCCGACCTGACCTATGACCGAGGAGCTCAACCATGACCAAGGACAGCCTATCAGAGACCGCCGCCCTGCGCGCGCTTTTGTCGGAGACCTCCGATACCCAGCTTCTGGCCGAGATGCTCGGGTTCGTCGCCGACCGCCTCATGGCGCTGGATGTCGACCAGCTCTGCGGCGCCGGGGCGCACGAACGCAGCACCGAACGGGTGAACCGCCGCAACGGATACCGGCCCCGATCCTGGGAGACGCGGGCCGGGACGGTTGACGTGAAGATCCCGAAGCTGCGCAAGGGCAGCTATTTTCCCGAGTTTCTGGAGCCGCGCCGGGCGGCGGAAAAGGCGATGACGGCGGTGATCCAGGAGGCCTATGTCCAAGGCCTCTCGACACGATCGGTAGATGACCTGGTCAAGGCGATGGGCATGGCCGGTGTGTCGAAGAGCCAAGTCTCACGGCTCTGTAGCGAGATCGACGAACGGGTCGGCGCGTTCCTGAACCGCCCGCTGGAAGGCGAATGGCCCTACCTGTGGCTCGACGCAACATACATCAAGGTGCGCCGCTCCGGCCGGATCGTCAGTGTCGCGGCCATAGTGGCCGTGGCGGTCAATCTGGACGGCCGTCGTGAGGTTCTGGGCATCGCCGTCCAGCCGAGCGAAGCGGAGGTCTTCTGGGACGAATTTCTCCGCTCTCTCACCGATCGCGGCCTGCGCGGCACCCGCCTGATCATTGCCGACGATCACAGGGGGCTGAAGGCTGCAGCCGCCAAGGTGCTTGGCGCGACCGTCCAGCGCTGCCGCGTTCATTTCATGCGCAATGCGCTCGCCTGCGTCGGCAAGAAGGACCGCCCGATCGTCACCGCGGCACTCAGAACGGCCTTCGACCAGGACACGCTCAAGGCGTCGAAAGAGCATTGGGCCAAGCTGGTCGACGCGTTCGAGCCGCGCCACCCCAGACTCGCGGAGATGATGCGCCGCGCCGAAGACGATGTCCTGGCCTACAAAAGCTTCCCCAAGGATCATTGGCCGAAAATCCATAGCACCAACCCACTTGAGCGTCTGAACAAGGAGATCAAGCGCCGGACCAACGTCGTGGGGATTTTCCCCAACGAGGCCGCGGTGACGCGCCTGGTCGGCGCCTTGATGCTGGAGCAAAACGATGAGTGGGCGATCACGCGGCGCTACATGACACTGGAAACCGTCGCCGCCATTTGCGACACTGCCCCCATGGACCCGGCGACAATCGCCGCCCTGTGACTGCGGCCGAGCCAAGGCCGAAGAGCAAAGTTACACCAACTCCCGGGACACTATCGTGCGCGAAGCACTTATTCATGAGCTTATCAGTCGCCGAAAACTTCACCTCTGTACCGCACTTAAATTTGTTCACTCGATTGATGCAGCCGAAGATGTGCTGCAAAACACCGCTCTGAAGTGCCTATCCGGACCGCCGCAGACTTTGCCTGAACAGCCCGGCCGCTATGTGACGCGTATGGTCCGCAACGCGGCAGTCGACTACCTGCGTAAGAACCGCAAGGAAATTGCAACACCGTTTGAGGATGAAAGTCAGCTGGCGACAGCTGGCACGACACCTCTGTGCGGCCAGACATGTCTGGAGCGAAGACAGGAGCTTATGAGCGTTGCCAACGCGCTTTCTGCCCTGCCGCAGCGAAAACGGGATGCGTTTCTGCGGCACCGCTTGTCCGAAGTCCCACAAAAGCAGATCGCGGAAGAGCTCAACGTCTCAAGGACGCTGGTGAACTTCATGATCAAGGAAGTACAGAACAGTTGTGCCGATGCTTTGGCGGTAAACTAGGTTGCCGAACCTTCCTGCAACGAAGGCAGTTTTTACACACTCTACCAAGGTCTCTGTAAGTCGAGCGACATTCTCATAACTATCAAATTGGCCCGCAAATCTCAGGCAGAGTTTTGCTTTCTGAACTGGCTGGGGGTGGTCCCGAGCTGCTGCCGAAAGGCGCGCTCGAAGGCAGATACCTCGGAATAGCCCAGCCTTTCAGAAACGTCATGAATCTGCATACCCGGAACAAGCAGCAATCGCTTGGCGATCTCCATCCGGCAGCCCGCCAACAGACGGGAGAACTTCTGCCCCTCATCCTCCAATCGGCGCCGCAGGGTGCGGCGCGACATCCCCAGGGCGGCAGCGATCACGGTCTGTTCAATGCTCTCGCGGCCGATCCGCATCATCAGCTCGCGGCGCACCCGCGCGGCAACCGGCGCTTCGCGCTCGCCCTGGCGCGCAATTCGCACGATCGATTGCGAGGCAACCTTGAAGGCGGGATTTTCACTCGCCGCCAGAGGCAGATCGAGCAGACCTGATGAAAACACCAGCGTGTTCGAAGGCGCCCCGTACTGGACCGGGCAGCGTGGCCCGACGGCACTGTGGCTGTGCAGCGCGCTTGATTCGTGCTCCAGCGACAGCAAATCGGGCCGCCAGTCCGGACCGGTGGCGGAACGGATCAGGCCGTGGAAAACCGATAGCGTCAGTTCCGCGTCCTGCTGCCGCGGCCAAATGCTGGTGTCAAGAATCCGGTAGGTCAGCCGCGCCTTGTCACCTTCGACGGTCAGCCGCAGTTCCGAGTCGCTTTGCACCATTGAAAAGGCGTTGCGGAACAGCGCCAAGGCGGCCCCCAGCGTTGGCGCCTGCATGATGCATTCCCCAAGCGTACCAAGGTTTTGCAGGTTGAAGACCGACCCGACGCGCCAGCCGAAATCCGGAAGGTTCAGCTGGTCTGACGCATGTTCACAGAAGTCCACGAATTTCTTCAGGCCTATATTGCCCTCCAGGTCCTGCGGGCTGATCCCGGCGTTGCGGGAAATCGAGGCGGCATCGCCGTTCATGAACTCGACGGCCCGCAGTGGGTCGTTCAAAGTGGAGGCGGAAATCCGGGGCTGATAAGTGTGTGGCATCGCGCAGTTCCTCAGGATTGCGCCAGAATACCGCAAAAATCCGCTATTCCAGAAAAATTGCCGAAACCGGCGCCGGGACGGCCGATTCTGTCCGGAAATGTCGGGTTGTTGTCCGGATGTGTCCGCCACAAGGGGTGGCTTGCCGGGGCACCTTGGCAAAATGGCACCTCAAATTGGCACCTTTGATATCGCGATTGCAGGCGGCGGCCCGGCCGGGTCGATGGCCGCGGTTCTGCTGGCGCGGGCCGGGTTCCGCGTGGCGCTGGCCACCTTGCCGCCGCGCGCGCCCCGTTATGAGGGCATGTCCGCCCGCGTCGCGGCGATCCTCGCGCGTCACCGGCTGCCGCTGGCCGGGATCGGCCCGGCGGCGCAGCGCCATGTCAGCTGGGGCGCGTTCCAGGGCGGGCAGAACAGCGAGCATCCGGCCGACCGGTGCGCCTTTGACAGCGCGCTACTGGATGCCGCACAGGCCGAGGGCGTCAGCGTTGTCTTGGCAGCTGTTGCGAGCCTGCGACCAGAGGCCGGGGAAATCCGGCTGGCCGATGGCCGATGCCTGTCTGCCCGGCTGCTGTTCGAAGCCCGCGGCCGCCGGGCGCCGCGCCAAAGTTCGAATTCGGTCCGAGCTGAACAGATGGGACCGGACACGATTTCCGTTGCCGGGCTCGTGCCACCACACACCGGATATATGGAAACGCCGCGTCTTGAGGCGCGACCCGAGGGCTGGATCTGGTCGGTTCCAGTGAGCCGGGAGCGGCTTTGGTTGCAGGTGGTGGGGCCCGCGGCCTCGCTGGGCCGGAATGGCGGCAAAAACGCTGTGGCGGCTTTGTGGAGGGCTGTAGCGGAAGCTTTTCCCCTCCCCCCGCGTCCTGTCGTGCATGCAATTGCGCCGCGGCTGACGGCACCGGATCTGGATCCGCGCTGCCCCCGGCTGGGCGATGCGGCGGTGGCGCTGGATCCCCTGTCGGGGCACGGGATGTTCTGGGCGGTGTCCTCGGCGCTGATGGCAGTGCCCATCGCGCGGGCACTGCTGGCGGGACAGGCTGATCTGGCCCGCGAATTCTACCGCAACCGAGTGGCAGAGACCTTCTGGCGGCAGGCAAGGGTCGGGCGAGACTTCTACCGCGAGACGGAATTTCGGAGCGCATTCTGGCAAGAGCGCGCGGCCTGGCCGGACGACACCCCGGCTCATGACACGGGCCTCTGTCCGCGTATCGGCACGCGGGTTGTTGTGCAGGACGGGCATCTGGCACGGCGCGAGGTGCTGATCACCCGCGATGCCCCGGGCGGCGCCGGTTTTATTGCCGGGCATGAAATCGTGCCCTTGTTGCGGCGCCTCGACGGACAACCGATGCCGGACGCGGCCCGTTTTCACAGCTTGGTTCTGCCACACGCCCCGCCGCCAGCGGCCGAGGCGATCCACCAATGGCTTCTATCGCAAGGCTTCACCGAGGGGGCGCAGATCCCCTGGGACACCAGCAACAGGGAGATACTTCCATGGCATCACGATCAGGCGGTCTGACCGCCGCAATGCTTTTGACATTCGCCGGGGCAACACCGGCCTTCCCGTCGGAGGAGCTGCTGCAGGACACCTGCGGCGGCTGCCACACCGCCGAGGACGGCGGGCTGACCCGGATCACCGGCCAGCGCAAGACACCCGAGGGCTGGATGATGACCATTGTCCGGATGCAGCAGGCGCATGGTCTGGACATCAGCGCCGAGGACCGCCGCGCCATCGTGCAGCACCTGGCGGACACGCAAGGCCTGGCGCCGTCGGAGGCCGCGCCCTTCCGCTATGCGCTGGAGAAGGACCCGAACGCACAGGAAAGCTTTGACGAGCCCTTCGCCTCCATGTGCTCACGTTGCCATACCGGCGCGCGCGCGCTGTTGCAGAACCGCACGGCCGAGGAATGGGAGCTGCATATGGATTTCCATGTCGGCCATTTCCCCACCATCGAATACCAGGCGCTTGGCCGCGACCGGGAGTGGTACAAGATCGCCAAGTCCGAGATCGCCGACTATCTCGCGGAGCAGAACCCGCTTGAGACCGCCGCCTGGACCGGCTGGCAGGCTGCGGAGAAGCAGCCGGTGGCGGGCGCTTGGGTGGTGATGACCGATCTGCCCGGCATCGGCGAGGCCTATGGCAAGCTGACGGTCACCGGCGAGGCCTCGCCCTACCAGGTCAGCGGCGAGTTCGTGACGGCGGACGGCACCGCGCATCCGGCGTCGGGGCAGATGAACCTCTATACCGGCTATGAGTGGCGCGCCAACCTGGACATCGGCGGCACCGTCTACCGCCAGGTGCTGGCGCTGTCGGAGGATGGCAACAGCCTGCAGGGCCGCCAGTTCGACCGCGGCAACGACGCCCTCGGCGCGCCGCTGCGCGGGGTGCGGGAGGGCGCGGGCAGCGTCATCCTCGGCACGGTTCCCTCTGCCGTTCCGGCAGGCGAGGCGCAGGTGCAGGTGGTCGGCACCGGGCTGGACGGGCTGGAAAGCTCCACCGGCGCAACATCGGCAAACGACTTTGGCGCGGCGCTGACGCTGGCGGCGGAGGGCAACGGCGTTGTCACCTTCAGCGCGGGCGGGGCCGAGGGGCAGATCGCGCATTACACTTCCGTCGACAGCCTGCGGGTGGAGCCCGCGTTCACCATCGCCCGCGTGGGCGGCGGCAGCGATGCAGGCCCGGATGCGGTGCCGGCCTATTTCAACGCGGTCGGCATGTGGAACGGGCCCGACGGCGAGGCCGGGACCGAAGACGACATACGCATCGGCCGGGTCGAAGCGCAATGGTCGGTCGCCAACGCGCATGAGCACGCGGCCCACATGAAGGACACCGAATATGCCGGTGAGATGCAAGCCAACGGCATCTTTATGCCCGCCATCGCCGGCCCCAACCCGGAGCGTCCCTTCAGCGCCAACAACGCGGGCGAACTGAAAGTGCAGGCCGAGGCGATGGGCCAGCAGGCGGAGGCGATGCTGATCGTCACCGTGCAGCGCTTCATCGACCCGCCGATCCGCTGAGACAGGGGAGAGAGACCATGAAAGACTTCCATTACCAGCCCGCCAATGCGCACAGGGTTGCGCTCGAGGGGCGCGAGGTGCTGTTCCATGTGCCCACCACCTCGATCTTCGAGATGGACCGGGTGGACCGGGATATCCTCGACTATGCGGCGCAGGCGCAGGCGTTCTCGATGGACGAGTTCGCGGCGCGGTTCGCGGCATCGGATGCGGCGGCCCGGCTGGACGGGCTGGTGCGGCTCGACATCATCAACGACGGCCGCCCGCTGCAGCCGGAACGCCCGCCGATCGAGATCGAGACCTTCCCGCTGACGACGATTGTTCTCAACGTCAACACCGGCTGCAACCTGGCCTGCTCCTATTGCTACAAGGAAGACTTGGCGGTGCCGTCCAAGGGCCAGAAGATGGCTTTCGAGACGGCGCGGAAATCTGCGGAGATGCTGCTCGCCGAGAACCCGGACCGGGACAGCTACAACATCGTGTTCTTCGGCGGCGAGCCGCTGTCGAACCTGCCCCTGATCCGGCAGGTGGTGGACTGGGCCGAGCCGCATTTTGCAGCACTTGGCAAGGCGGTGAACTTCAGCCTCACCACCAACGCGACGCTGCTGACCGAACCGCTGATCGACTGGCTGGACCAGCACCGTTTCGGCCTCACTGTCTCCATCGACGGGCCCAAGGCGCAGCATGACCTGAACCGAAAGACGGTGGGCGGCAAGGGCACCTACGACACCGTGGCCGCCAAGGCGCGGCTCTTGCTGGCGCGGTACAAATCCAAGCCGGTGGGCGCCCGCGTCACCCTGACGGCGGGGATCACCAATATCGTCGAGATCTGGGATCATCTGAAGAACGATATCGGTTTTGCCGAGGTCGGCTTCTCGCCGGTAACCTCGGGGGAGATGGATGCCTTCAACCTCAACGGCGCCGAGCTGCTGGAAGTGTTCGA
The DNA here is from genome assembly GCF_041224635.1 of Leisingera sp. XS_AS12. NCBI lineage: Bacteria > Pseudomonadati > Pseudomonadota > Alphaproteobacteria > Rhodobacterales > Roseobacteraceae > Leisingera > Leisingera sp. XS_AS12. The sequence continues at coordinate 170,262 of NZ_JBGFGM010000093.1, read as the reverse complement.
GGGGATGAAATCCCTGGGCCGCCTCTATGTCGAGGAGGCGCTCGAGGGCCGCAACATCGGCTTTTCCAACATGCACCAAATGATGAACGACCTCTACGAGGGACGCTCCAAGGCGCTGCCCTGCGGCGCCGGGGTGGGGATGCTGGCGGTCAACCACGACGGCGCGCTGAACCTCTGCCACCGGTTCACCGGATCGGAAATGGACCAGTTCGGCACCGTCGATGAGGGCATCAAGCGCAAGGAGCTGTCGGGCTTCATCAAGGCACGCTCCGACCGCACCGAAAAGGGCTGCGCCACCTGCCGGATCCGCAACCTGTGCGCGGGCGGCTGCTACCACGAAAGCTACGCCCATTTCAGCGACCCGATGATGCCGACCTATCACTACTGCGACCTGATGCGCGACTGGATCGACTTTGGCGTGGCCGCCTATGCCGAGCTGATCGCCAAGGCGCCGCAGTACTTCCACCACCACGTTGCGCCGAGGAGGGCGTTTGGAAAATGAAACCGCTCAATCAGAAAGCCGAACGTGTCCAGCAGGCCGCGGCCGAAGGCCAGATGGAAGAGGTCCGCGCGATGCAGACCGTCACCGCCGGCTGCGCCACCACATTCGACCCGGGCTGGGAGGTCGACCCCTTCGGCGGCCTCGCGGCGCTGTGCCAGCCGATGGAGGCGGATCTTTACGGCTGCTCCGACCCCTGCTGGTGGCCCGCGCAGGTGCCCGACATCATGGTCAACCACCAGAACTGGGACGAGGGCGCGCCCAATGCCGCCACCGACTGGCGCGCGCTTGGCACCACCTACCCCACCGACGCCGAAACCTGAGGAGACCCGCATCATGAAATCCGCGCTTCTTGCTGCCGCGGCGCTCTGCGCCTCTGCCCTGCCGCTGGCCGCGGGCGACCTGCTGGTGACGGTGGCCCGCCCCTCCAACCTCTACGTGTTCGATGCCGACACCCGCGCTCTGAAGCAGGACTGCGACCTCGGCACCAATGTGACGCCTGGGGTGATCACCATGTCGCCCGACAACAGCATCGCCTATGTGCTGCTGAACCACTGGCAGGACGTGGTCGGCGTCAATATCGAGACTTGCGAAACCGTGTTCCGCGCCGCCCAGTCGGAGGGCGATGTGACCCGCCGCTCACTGGCCTCGCTGGCGGTCTCCAAGGACGGCAGCGAGATCTACACGGTGCGCAACCCGGTGCGCAAGAAGATCGACCGCTACGAGGTGATGCAGCCCGAGTTCGCGGTCTATAAGGCCGATGCCGGGCTGGAGGCCGAACCCGCAGCGCTGTTCGAGGCGCCGCGGCGGGCGACGCTGATGGCCACCGACCGCAAGGGCAGCGTCTACCTGGCCGGGCATGAGGTCTACCGGATCGATCCGGCAACCGGCGAGACCGAGGTGGCGATTGCCAACGCCAGCTGGGACCGCCCGGCATACAGCCCGCCCGACGTACTGGCCTTCTGGCCCACCGGAAGCCAGAACGACGAGTTCATGCTGATGTACACCGCTGCGGTCTTCACCGACGAGAGCCAGCAGGAAATGGCGGATTTTGTCTGGGGCTACCAATCCGTCGACCTCACGACCGGGGAGACCGAGATCGCCGATTTCGCCTCCTTCGAGGTGCTGATGTTCTCCGGCGTGCGCAGCGGCGTGGATCCCAAGTATCTCTACGGCGTCTACACCCAGCTCTCCAAGCACAACCTGGAAACCCGCGAGCTGGTGAAGCGGGTCGACCTGCCGCACACCTACTACGTCATCAACGTGTCGAGCGACGGCAAGGAAATCTACGTCGGCGGCACCAATGACGACATCGGCATCTACGACAGCGAGACATTGGAGCGCATCGGCGAGATCCGAATGCCCTCCGGCGGCGACATGTCTGTCTCCACCCTGCAAGTCGTGCCGCAGGAATGACCGACAGCGTCGGCAAGCTTCCTCCCCAGCCGGGCCGCCCCGCGGCGGCCCGCGCCTGGCCGCGCCTGCCCTCACGCGCAGGCGCGGCGCTTTTTTCCGCCTCCTCCGCGGAGTGGCTGCTGCCCCTGCTGCGCCCGCACCGGCACCGGCTGGCGCTGCTGCTGCTGATCAGTTTTCTCGCCGCCGGCCTCGGCCTGCTGCCGCCCTACATCAGCAAGCTGGTGATCGACCGCGGGCTGATGGCGGGGGATGCCGGGCAGCTCCTGCTCTGGTCCGCCGCGCTGTTTGCCGTGGGCCTGCTTGCCACCGGCACCGGCGCGCTCAGCAATATCCTGCACATGCGCGCCTCGGTCCGGATGCTGGCGCAGCTGCGGCGGCGGCTGCTGTCCCGGCTGGCCGCCAAACCGGCCGGCTGGTTTGCCGCGCAGCGCGCAGGCGAACTGCTGTCCCGCGTCGACGGAGACGCCGCCGAAGTGCAGAAATTCGCCTTCAACGCAGTGCTGGGCGGCTCCTCGGCGCTGATCCGGCTGATCGGCGGCTCGGTGATGCTGATGGTGCTGGACTGGCGGCTGGGGCTGCTGACCGCGTTGCTGGCGCCGGCCGAACTCGCCTTTCTGGCCTGGGCCCGCCCCCGCACCGAACGCCACGCCGCCGGGGTGCGCGAGATGCAGGGGCGCTACGCCGCGGGGCTGTCGGAAACCCTGTTCGGACTGCCCGCGCTGCAGGCTTCCCGCGGCACGCTCTGGGCCGAACGGCGCAGCCTGCGCGACCACGCCAGCCTGAGCCGACGGCTGATTGCCCAGAACCTCTGGGGCGAGTTCACCCGCGCGGTGCCGGTGCTCCTGTCGGCGTTGACCCGCTCCGCGGTGTTCCTGGCGGGCGGGCTGATGGTGATCCGCGGCGAGTGGCCGCTGGGCTCGCTGATCGCCTTTGTCGCCTACATGGGGTTCATGACGGGGCCGATGCAGTCGCTGCTGGGCCTGTGGCACGCGCAGGCGCGGGTCAAGGCGGCGGCGGCCCGGCTGGATGCGGTGATGCAGGCCCCCCCTGCCCGCCCGGCCCTGTTTTCTCCGGCAGGCTATGCCCTGAAGCTGGACGGCGTCACCGTGGCCCGGGGAGACGCCGCCCCGCTCGGCCCGCTCACCCTGACCATTCCCGAAGGCGCCAGGGTTGCGCTCAAGGGACCCAGCGGCGCCGGCAAGACCTCGCTGCTGGCGGTGCTCTGCGGGCGGGCACGGCCCTTGGCCGGGCGTGTCACCCTGGGCGGCGCCGATCTCGGCCTGCTGGACGGTGCCGCCCTGCCCGGCCGCGTGGCCTATGCCGGGCAGCGCCCCTTCACCCTGCGCGCCAGCCTGCGCGGCAACCTGTTCCGGAGCCGCGGCTTCTGGGACGAGCCCGAAAACGAAGCGCAGGTCTGGGCGCTGCTTGAGCTGTTCGGCCTGGCGGAGAGGTTCCGCAGCGCCCAGGGCCTGGACACGATGCTGGGCGAAAGCGGCCTCACTCTGTCCGGCGGCGAGCGGCAGCGGCTCTGCCTGCTGCGCGTGCTCCTGAGCCCCTTCGATATCCTGATCCTCGACGAGGCGCTCTCGGAGGTCGATCCCGCCGCCGCGGCCCGCATCCTGGCCCATATCGACGAAGCCTTCCCCCGTGCCACCCGCATCCTCACCGCCCACGGCGGCGCGGCGGCGGAGGGGGATTTCGACATGGAGATCACCCTGACGGAGGCCCGACCATGCGCCAACCCGCGCTGATTGCGCTGATCGACGGCCCGCTGGCCGCGGACACCCCGGGCCTCGCCGCCCGCAGGGACATGTGCGCTCTGCATCCGCGCGCCGCCGGAAGCCCGGCGGACCGGCACGCCAGCCGCATGGCCGCGGCGATCCGCGCCAACGCCCCCGAAGCGCAGCTCCTCGGGTTCAGCATCTTTCCCGGCCGCCTGTCCACCGCCCTCGCCACCGTGGCGGAGGCCCTGCGCCATGCCGCGGCAAGCGAGGCCGCGATCGTCCATTGCTCCTTTGGCCATGGGGAGGCCAGCCCGGTGCTGGCAGAGGCCGTGGCGGCGGTGCTGGCGGCGGGCAAGCTGCTGGTGGCCTCCGCCCCCGCCCGCGGCGCGCCGGTCTATCCGGCGGGCTGCGCGGGCGTTCTCTCGGTGCAGGGCGACGCCCGCTGCGCCCCCGGCCAGTGGTCGCGGCTGGACCTCCCCGGCGCACGATACGGCGCCTGCCCGGGCAGCCCCGGAACGCCGGTCCGCGGCGCCAGCCTGGCGGCGGCGCATTTCACCGGGCTGCTGGCCCGGGCCTGCATGGAAGACGGGATTGAGGCGATGCTGCAAACCCCGTCCTTCACGGGCCGGGAACGTATTGGGCCGGGAGGCCCTCAGGCGGCATGACCTGTTTTGACCATTGGAACAGCACCCTGCGTGCCAGCTGCGGCCACTACTACGCGGCCCCGGACCGGGCCGTGCGGGATTGGGCCGGGTCTTTCAGCCTGCGCCGGCGCTGCGGCGTCGACGTGGCCGAGGTCCGCTGCCCGTCCGCCCGCATCGAGCGCACCCGCAAGGGCATCCTGCGCGACGATCAGGAGCATTTCTTCCTGCTGCGCCAGCTGGAGGGCGAGACCGGCATCCTCCACGCGGGCCGCGAGTCGCTGCTGCGGCCGGGGGAGTTCCTGCTGCTCGATTCCACCCGCGCGGCGGAGCTCAGCATCACCGGCGGGCCTGCCGCCTTCCTGTCGGCGCATCTGCCGCGGGCGCTGGTGCTGGAGCGGCGCCGGGAGATGCCCGCGGCGGGCTGCAAGATCACCCCGGCCCATCCCCTGCACGCCAGCCTCTGCGGGCTGCTGGATGGGACCGGCGCGGAGGACAGCGCGGGCTATATCTTCGACCTGGTGCCGCTGGCCTTTGCCGCCGGGGCGCAGCCAAGCGCCGCCAGCCTCGGCAGCCGCAGGCACCGCTTCCAGCTTGTGCGCGAGACGCTGGAGCTGCTGAGCGCCGACCCGGGGCTGACGGTGGACAGGCTGGCCACCCGCACCGGCCTGTCGCGGCGCCAGCTGCAGCGCGAGTTCCAGGAAAACGGCACCACCTTCACCGATTGCCTGACCCGCACAAGGCTGGCCGCAGTGGCGGGCAAGCTGCGCCACGCGGCGCGGCAGGGCGCCCGCGTGCCAATCGCCCAGATCGCCTATGGCGCCGGCTTCGGCGACATCTCCCATTTCAACCGGAGCTTCCGCCAGCAGTTCGGCTGTTCGCCGCGCGGCTTCCTCTCCTCCTGCAATTGCAGCGGATCTTTGGCGCAGGACGCAAACTCTTTGGCACCGCTGCCCAAGACCGTTCGGACGGGCCGTGCTTGTCTTTCCCGGTCACACCCGGCTGAGGGATAAACAGGGAGAACGGCAATGGACTACCGCATGCTGATCAACGGCGAACAGGTTTCGTCGGAGCGCATGATCGAGGTGATCAACCCGGCAACGGAGGCGGTGTTTGCCCGCGTGCCGCATGCCTCCGAGGCGCAGATGAACGCGGCGGTGGCCGCCGCCAAATCCGCGCAGAGGGCCTGGGCCGAAACGCCGATGGCCGAGCGCCGCGCCAGGGTCGAGGCGCTGGCCGCCGCCATCGGCGAAGAGGCCGATGAGCTGGCCCGGCTGATCACCATGGAGCAGGGCAAGCCGCTGCCCGAGGCGCAGGGCGAGGTTGCCTGGTCGCAGGGCTATCTCGCCCATACCGCCACGCTGGAGCTGCCGGACCGGGTGATTCAGGACGACGCCGAGTTCCGCATCGAGACCCGGCATAAGCCGCTGGGCGTCGTGGCGGGCATCATCGCCTGGAACTTCCCGCTGCTGCTCTGCTGCTGGAAGATCGGGCCTGCGCTGATGGCGGGCAATGCCATCGTGCTGAAGCCCGCGCCGACCACCCCGGTCACGGCGCTGAAGCTGGGCGAAATCTGCGCCCGGATCTTCCCGCCGGGCCTGGTGAACATCATCACCGATGCCAATGACCTCGGCCCCAGGCTGACGGTGCATCCGGATGTGGCCAAGATCGGCTTCACCGGCTCGTCCGAGACCGGCAAGCGGATCATGGCGAGCGCCGCGGACACCATGAAGCGGGTGACGCTGGAGATGGGCGGCAACGATCCGGCGATCGTGCTGCCGGATGTGGACGTGAAGGCGGCCGCGGAAAAGGTCTATGGCGGCGCGTTCCTCAATGCCGGGCAGGTCTGCCTGGCGGTGAAGCGCGCCTATGTCCACAGCGACATCTACGAGGACTTCTGCGCCGAGCTGGCCGCGCTGGCGGAGCAGGCCGTGGTCGACGACGGCATGAAGCAGGGGACGACGATTGGCCCGATCCAGAACAAGGCGCAGTTCGACAAGATCAAGGGCTTCCTGGACGACGCCCGCGCCTGCGGCCGGATCATCGCGGGCGGCAGCGCCAAGGACGGTCCGGGCTATTTCGTGCCGCCGACCATCGTGCGCGATGTGGCCGACGGGCAGAAGATCGTCGACGAGGAGCAGTTCGGCCCGATCCTCCCGGTGATCCGCTTCGACGACATCGACGACGTGATTTCCCGCGCCAATGCCTCCGACTACGGGCTGGGCGGCTCGGTGCATGGGCGCGACACTGCCAGGGCGACCGAGATCGCCGGGCGCATCGAATCCGGCACCATCTGGGTGAACCAGCAGCTGAACATCGGCCCGCATATTCCGATGGCCGGCTTCAAGGGCTCCGGTCTGGGGGTGGAACAGTCGGTCGAGGGGCTGGCGGAATACACCCAGATGCAGGTGATCAACGTCGCCCGCGGTTGATCCCCCTTTGTGAAACCCGGCCGGGCTGCCGCCGCGGCGGCCCGGTCCGCTCCATCAGCAGAGACTGACCATGACTGACCCGCAAACTGACCTCACCGCCCCGATTGACGGCCTCTCGCATGTGCAGGGGCCAGACGAGCCGCCGCTGCAGCATATCACCATCCCGGCGCTGCTGCGGCAGGCGGTGGAGCAGCACGGCAGCCGTGAGGCGCTGGTGTTTACGGATACCGGCATCCGGATGACCTATGCGGAGCTGGCCCGGAAGGCGGATGAACTGGCCGCGGGCCTGCTGGAGCTCGGGGTTGCGAAGGGTGACCGGGTTGGTATCTGGTCCCCCAACCGCTGCGAATGGGTGCTGACGCAGTTTGCAACCGCCCGGATCGGCGCCATCTTGGTGACGATCAACCCGGCCTACCGGCTGGCGGAGCTGGAATATGCGCTCAACAAGACTGGCTGCAAGGTGCTGATCGCGGCGGAAAGCTTCAAGAGTTCCAACTACCTGGGCATGATCCGCGAACTGGCGCCCGAGCTGGCCGCCGCCGCCCCCGGCGCTGTCGCCGCAGCGCGGCTGCCGTCCTTGCGCCACGCGGTGGTGATGGCGGCAGACCCCGGCCCCGGCATTCTGCCCTTCGAGACCCTGCAGGCAATGGGAGCGGGTGCGGACACTGCGGCGCTGGATGCGCTCAGCGCCGGGCTTTCGCCGGAAGAGGCGATCAACATCCAGTTCACCTCCGGCACCACCGGCCTGCCCAAGGGCGCGACGCTGACGCATTTCAACATCGTCAACAATGCCCGGTTCGTCACCAGCCGCATCAAGCTGACCGGGGCCGACCGGCTGCTGATCCCGGTGCCGCTCTACCATTGCTTCGGCATGGTGATGGGCGTGCTGGGGGCGGTCTCCAAGGGCGCCGCGATGATCTTCCCCGGCGAGGCGTTCGAGCCGGCCGCGGCGCTGGATGCCGCTGCCGCCGAACGCGCCACCGCGCTCTATGGCGTGCCGACGATGTTTGTCGCCATGCTGCAGGAGCTGGACAAAACCCCGCGCGACATTTCCAGTCTTCGCACCGGGATCATGGCGGGCGCGCCCTGCCCGATCGAGATCATGCGGCGGGTCAGCGGCGACATGCACATGCAGGAGGTGACGATCTGCTACGGCATGACCGAAACCGCGCCGGTGTCCTTTCAGAGTTTCACCACCGACCCGGCCGAGAAACGCTGCACCACCGTGGGCCGGGTGCATCCGCATCTGGAGGTGAAGGCGGTGGACACCGAGGGCCGCACCGTGCCCGCGGGCGCGCGCGGCGAGCTCTTGGTGCGCGGCTATTCGGTGATGCAGGGCTATTGGGACGACGCAAAGGCAACCGCGGAGGCCATCCAAGACGGCTGGATGCGCACCGGCGACCTTGGCACCTTTGATGCGGAGGGGTTCTGCAGCATCACCGGGCGGGTGAAGGACATGATCATCCGCGGCGGAGAGAACATCTACCCGCGCGAGATCGAGGAGTTCCTGATCCGCCACCCGCAGATCGCGGATGCCCAGGTGTTCGGGGTGCCGGACGGCAAATTCGGAGAGCAGGTCTGCGCCTGGATCGTGCCCGCGCCGGGCGCCGTCCTGGACGAAGACGCGGTGCGCAGCCACTGCCGCGGCCAGATCGCGCATTTCAAGATCCCGCATTTCGTGCGGATCGTGGACGCGCTGCCGATGACCGTCACCGGCAAGCCGCAGAAGTTCAAGATGCGCGAAGCGATGGTGCAGCAGTTACAAGCGGGTGTGAAATGTTAATTTGCAGCGATTTCAATTTGCGCGCATTACCCTCACGCGAAATCGGCGTAACTGCTTGAGGCCTCCGGGGGATGTTAGGACCACGTCGGCAGATCATCACCCGCAGATATCCGTTCATTCTGCGACTGAGGTTCGGATCCCGGAGCAGCAACGTTACCCCGTCCGCGCACAGCTTATTCGTTAACAAAATATCCCACCCGACACGAGACGGTCAGCGACACGCCATGGGACTTCAGAAACTGGGCTTCAAGGACAACATCTGCGCGCCTGTCAGCCAAAGGAGAACAGGCATGCTCACCGCGCTTGCCGAACCGTGATGTACGCTGCCTGAGGGAATTCAATGGTTTCAGGGGCTGCGAGTCCGAAGGCGCTTGACTTGGTCGGTATTAGGCCGATGGCTGAGGGAGGTGGCAAGAGGCCTTGCCAACCGATCCGTTCCGCCAACATTGCCGTTCCGCCAGTAAATCTGGGGCTGTCCCTAGCGGGACCCGAATTCGATCAGCCGTGTCGCTACCGTATAATCGGCTTCCAGATACAGTATGACCAGCAAGCCGATCAGAGCCAGCAACGGCAGCAGGATCGCATAGCTCAGGGCGAGGCGTTCCCATGCAAAATGCATGAATACGGCTACGATCAATCCTGCTTTCAATATCATGAAGATCAGGATCAGCGTCCAGCGTAACGGCCCCTGCAGCCCAGCATAATCGACAAGATACGATGCCGCGCTGAGGACGAACAAAAGCCCCCAGACCAGCAGGTAAAGCCTGATCGGATGCTGCTGGCCGCCGTGCTCATCAACAGCAGCCATGGCGCGGGTCTGTGCGGTTCGTGCAGTTTGTGTCATTCCGCCCCCCTACCACAAATAGAAGAATGCAAAGATGAAGACCCAGACCAGGTCGACGAAGTGCCAGTAGAGTCCCATGATCTCGACACCTTCGTAGTCACCGTTGCCGCGCGATAGCCAGCTGCGCTCGTCACCGTCGAAATCCCCACGCCAGACCTTTCTGGCCATGATCGCGAGGAAAATGACCCCGATGGAGACATGGGTTCCGTGGAAACCGGTGATCATGAAGAAGCTCGCCCCGAATTGCTCGGCCCCCCAGGGGTTTCCCCAAGGCCGGACACCTTCGGAAATCAGCTTGGTCCACTCGAAAGCCTGCATGCCGACAAAGGCAGCCCCAAGTCCGGCAGTGGCCAGCAAGAGCAGCGCAGTGGGCACGCGAGCCTTGCGGTAGGCACTGCTGACCGCCATGGCCATGGTCCCGGAGGAGGAGATCAGCACGAATGTCATGATCGCAATTAGGAGCAGCGGGAAGTTGTGGCCGCCGATATGCAGGGCAAACACCTCGCTTGCGTTGGGCCAATCCACCGTGGTCGAGCTGCGCGCGGTCATATAGGCGGCCAGGAAACAGGCAAAGACAAAGGTATCGCTCAGCAGCAGGATCCACATCATCGCCTTGCCCCAGGAGACCCCTTTGAACACCCGCTGGTCCGAGCTCCAATCGGCGGCAAAGCCGCTGTGGCCTTGCTGCAGCAGGGTCTGGTCCTGGCCTTGGAAATTGCGCTCCATGTTTCCTCCCCCCTTAATTCACGACGGCGCGGCACAGCGCCAGAAACGCGTTGCCCCAGCCCTGCAGCAGCGCAAACAGCATCAGCCAGAAGGCCAGCAACGCGTGCCAGTACAGTGCACAGGCCCGAATGCCCGGCAGCAGCGCCTTGACGTCTCCCGCGCCGGCGTGGCGCAGGCAGACCGCCGTCAGCGCAATGATGCCGCCCAGCACATGCAGCCCGTGCAGGCCCGTGATCAGATAGAAAAAGCTCGCCGCCGGAGTGCCCTCCAGCCGGTAGCCGCTTGCGGTCAGCGCGATCCACACCTGCACCTGCCCGGCAAGAAAGGCGACCGTGGCGACGCTGGCAGCGACTAGGCTGGCGCGCAGCCAGCGCGTGGTGCCGGCCTGTGCCGAGATCACTACGAACTGCAGAAACAGGCTGGCCAGCAGCAGCAGCGCTGTGTTGAGCCAGACCCGTCCGGGCAGCGGGACCAGCTCCCAGGGGGTCTCCTCGATCTGCATGACAAAGGCACTGCCCAGCATCGCAAACAGACCGCCGACCACGGCCAGAAACACCGCGATGAAGATGAACCCCGGCGCCCGGCCCGGCCCGTGTCCCGCCAGGGGCGCGATCCCGGTCTCCAGCCAGGGCTTGGAGGCCAGGCGCTGCTGGGACAGCCACAGGCCCGCAACAAGGGCAACCAGAGCCAGAAAGGCAAGAATGACCGTCACAGCCGCCGTTCCTCCCCGTCCGGGACCCAGGGATCGTTCTGGGCCAAGTAATCTTCAGGCGCTCCGGGCACACTGTAGTCGTAGGCCCAGCGGTAGACATTGGGCAGCTCGTCCCAGTTGCCGTGTTTGGGCGGGGTGTCGGGGGTATGCCATTCCAATGAGGCCGCGCGCCACGGGTTGCCCCCCGCTTTACGGCCATGGCGCAGGCTCCAGAAGATGTTGAACAGGAACAGCACCTGCACCGCCCCCACGATCAGCGCCGCGGAGGAGATGAAGGCATTGAGCCCGTCCACCGGCGCGGTCAGGAATTCAGGCTCGCCGATCTCAAAATAGCGCCGCGGCACGCCGACCAGGCCGACGTAGTGCATCGGGAAGAACACCGCATAGGCGCCAATGAAGGTGACCCAGAAGTGGATCTGGCCCATCGCCTCGTTCAGCATCCGGCCGGTCATCTTGGGGTACCAGTGGTAGATCGCGCCGAAGATCACCATGATCGGCGCCACCCCCATCACCATGTGGAAATGGGCGACCACGAACATCGTGTCGGAGAGCGGCACATCGACCACCACATTGCCGAGAAACAGCCCTGTCAGCCCGCCATTGACGAAGGTTACGATGAATCCCAGCGCAAACAGCATCGGGATGGTCAGGTGGATGTCGCCTTTCCAGAGCGTGAGCACCCAGTTGTAGACCTTGATCGCGGTCGGGATGGCGATGATCAGCGTGGTGGTAGCAAAGAAGAAGCCAAACCACGGGTGCATGCCCGAGACATACATGTGGTGTGCCCAGACGATGAAGCTCAGCGCGCCGATGATCACGATGGCCCAGACCATCATCCGGTACCCGAAGACGTTCTTTCGCGCATGCACCGCGATGAGGTCGGAGACGATGCCGAAAGCTGGCAGCGCCACGATGTAGACCTCCGGGTGGCCGAAGAACCAGAACAGGTGCTGGAAGGCGATCGGGCTGCCGCCGCCGTAGCTGAGCTTTTCGCCCAGTTCCACCAGCGTCGGCATGAAAAACGACGTACCCAGGAGCCGGTCAAACAGCATCATCACGCAGGCCACGAACAGCGCCGGGAAGGCCAGCAGCGCCATCACCGTCGCAGTGAAAATGCCCCAGATCGTGAGCGGCAACCGCATCATTGTCATGCCGCGGGTCCGGGCCTGCAGCACGGTCACAGCATAGTTCAGTCCGCCCATGGTGAAGCCGATGATGAACAGCATCAGCGAGACCAGCATCAGGATGATGCCGCTTTGCGCCCCGCCCGGCGTGCCCGAAAGCACCGCTTGCGGCGGGTAGAGCGTCCAGCCCGCGCCGGAGGGCCCGCCGGGGACAAAGAAGCTGGCGACCAGCACAAGAACTGCGAGCAGATAGACCCAGTAGCTGAGCATGTTGACGAAGGGAAACACCATGTCCCGCGCGCCGACCATCAGCGGGATCAGATAATTGCCGAACCCGCCCAGAAAGATCGCGGTGAGCAGGTAGATCACCATGATCATCCCATGCATGGTGACAAACTGGTAGTAAGCCTCGGCGGTGATGAAATCGAAGGTGCCGGGAAAGCCCAGCTGAAGCCGCATCAGCCAGGACAGCACCAGCGCCACCAGGCCGATCGCCACCGCGGTACCGGAATACTGGATGGCGATATATTTGGCATCCTGCGAGAAAACGTACTTGCCGATCCAGCTGTGCGCATGCGGCGGCATCACATCCTCGACTTCGCGCGGCGGCAGCTGCATCCGGTCGTCGGAACCTCGATCTACCATGCTTTCCTCCTTGCGTGTGTCCTCTGTCCCCGGCGGCTTTCAGCGCGCCGGGCCATCAGGGCCGCAGAAGGGGGGCGGCCCGATCAGGCCTTGCTTCCGGCAGTGCGCCGGTCAGTTCCCTGCCAGTTGCACCGGCTGCCCGGCGCGAGCGTTGCTGGCATATTCTTCGAAGGTCAGCTGCTCCTGCAGCCACTCTTGGTATTCCTCGGCCTCCACCACGGTCACAAGACCGCGCATGTAGGGGTGCGCCGTGCCGCAATACTCCGCACAGAGCGCCTCGAAGGTGCCGGTGCGGGTTGGAGTGAACCAGATGTAGGTGACCATGCCCGGCACCATGTCCATCTTGGCGCGGAATTCGGGCACGTAGAAGTTATGCAAGACGTCGATCGAGCGCAGAAGCAACTTCACCGGCTGGTCCACCGGCAAATACACCTCGCCCCCCTCGACAATCAGGTCATCCTTGCCGAACCTGTCATGCGGATTGACCCCCAGAGGATTTTCAGCGCTTACCCATTCGGCATCCGCGGTGCCCAGTACCCCGTCGGCACCGGGCAAGCGGTAGGCCCAGCTCCATTGATGCCCGAAGACTTCAAGCTCAGTTGCCTCGTCCGGCACGGTGACGAACTGCTTCCACACGAACAGCCCGGGCACCAACATCGCCGCCACCCCGACGGTGGTCACTCCGGTCAGCCACAGTTCCAGACGCTTGTTCTCCGGGTCGAACTCTGCCTTGTGCCCCGGCCGGTGCCGGAATTTCAGCACACAATAGGCCATGAACAGAACAACAGCAGCAAAAACCGCGCCGGTGATCCAGAAGGTTATGACCAGCGTGTTATCGATATAGTCCCAGTTCGACGCGATCGGCGTCCACCACCATGGGCTTGATAGATGGAAGGCGATGGACCCCAGTACGATCAGGACGAGTGCGGCAACAATCAGCATCTCGCCACCTTTCCCTAAGGTGCGGAGTATCTCCGGAAAACCCGGCAAGCCATCTATTGGCAAACTACGATACGATAATGCATTTTAACGAAAAAATCCAGTGAATCGCGCCAGAGGCGAGCCTCGATGTTTTCAGGAGTGCTGCGTGGTTTGATCAGCCCCATCTGAGTGGTCCGGTTTTATAGGTGGTGCATGACCCGCCTTTGATCGATCAGCACGATGGTTTCCGGCGCGGGCGGGGCTGATCACCGCCTTTGGCGCACTGCGCATGTTCTGAAAAGATAAAACGACAGGCCGCAGACCTCTCAGGAAAGGCCAGGCAACAGCTGCGCAATGAGAGCCGAGGCACCGAACAGAACCAATGTCAGGCCGCCTATCCGCATCAGCTTTGACCCTCCGACGGTGGTCAAGCTCCGCAACGATGTCTTGGCCCCGAGTGCCGAGATCGCGAGGATCAGCAGCCACTTCGACACTGTTGCGGCAAATTCTGCCATGGCTTCAGTCAACACTCCGATGTTCGCCAATAGCGCCAGGACAAAAAAGATAATCAGGAACCCCGGCACCGGGATCCTGTGTGTCCTCTCCTTCCAGCCTGTGGCCGAGACCGCCAGAACCAGGATGCACAGCACCAGCGGCAGCAGGCTCACCCTCACCATTTTGATCAGGGTGGCCAGCTCCGCAGTTTCTTCTGAAACCGTCAGCCCGGCGCCCACGACCTGCGCCACGTCATGTATTGAGGCGCCCAGGACAAAGGCCGTTTGAGCCTCATTGAATCCAAGCTGCGCCAGCGCAACTGGATAGAAAATCATCGCCAGTGTCGACAGAGCCGTGACCGCAACCACCGTGAACAGTGTCTCTTGCTCCAATACCTTTCCCTTGGGAAGGCAGGCCGAAATCGCCAGCGCCGCCGAGGCACCGCAGATTGCCACCGCGCCGCCGGTCAGTACGCCAGATTGCCAGTCGCGGCGCGACAGCAGCAGGCCCAGCAGAATCGTGCCGCCCAGAAGCCCGGCAATGGCACTGAAACCCGCCACGCCGAGCGAGGCGATGTCACTAAAACTGACCCGCACCCCTAGCAGAGCCACCCCGGCGCGAAGCAAGGCTTTGGAGCTGAAGCCGATGCCCGGGGCCACGGCAGCCTCTTCCGCCAGCGGATTGAACACCATGCCGATCAGCAGTGCCAGCAGCATGACCGGCGCACCGTAATGTTCCGACAGGAACAACGCCGCCAACCCGACAACCGCCGCCAGCGCGATGCCCGGGTAAATTGCGCAAACAGTCGACAATATGGATGACGCCCGCCCAAAGGCGGTACGGTTCAGCTGTGCCAGCATTGCAGCCTCTGTTCAGTAGTCGTTTTCCAAGGGAGACATGCCAACGTAGACGGACTTCAGCTGGCTAAAGTGTTCGATCGCGGCCCGGGCGTTTTCCCGCCCGATACCGGATTGCCCAACGCCACCAAAGGGCATTTCAACCGGGGTCAGGTTATACGCGTTGATCCAGCAGGTGCCCGCCCTGAGGCGCGACACAACACGGTGTCCGCGGGACAGATCGCGGGTGAAGACACCGGCAGCGAGACCGAACTCCGTGCTGTTGGCGCGGGCTACGGCCTCGTCTTCGCTGTCGAAATCCAGCACCGACATAACGGGTCCGAAAATTTCCTCACGGGCGATGGCCATGTCATCAGTCACACCGGCAAAGCTCACCGGGCTGACCCAGGCGCGGCCGTCGGGCAAAGGCAGCGGCGGTGTCACGCGGATCGCCCCTTCCTGTTCCGCGGCAGCGATATACCCCTCCACCCTTTCGGCTTGCCCGGCGCTCACCAGAGGGCCGATCTGGGTTTCAGGGTCCATCGGGTCGCCGATCCGGATCTTTGCGATGCGCTCTACTAAACGCGCGAGGAAAGCCTCCTTGATCCCCTTCTGTACGAACACGCGGGTTGCGTTGGAGCAGATCTGACCGGTGGAGTAGAAATTGCCGAGGATGGCGGCGGAAACTGCGCTGTCGATGTCTGCGTCATCAAAGACCAGCAATGGGGACTTGCCACCAAGCTCCATTGTGACGTGTTTCATCTGCCCGGCGGCAGCGGCGGCCACCGCTCGGCCGGTTGGCACGGAACCTGTCAGCGACACTTTGGCAATGCCGGGATGGGTGGTCAGCGCGGCACCGGTCTCCCGCAGCCCCTGCACCACGTTGAACAGGCCCGGCGGCGCACCGGCCTCGGACAGGATTTCCGCCAGTTTCAGCGCTGTCAGCGGCGTGAGTTCGGACGGTTTGAAAATCATCGCGTTGCCGCAGGCCAGTGCCGGAGCGGCCTTCCAGCAGGCGATCTGGATCGGATAGTTCCAGGCGCCGATGCCGAGGCAGACGCCCAGCGGCTCGCGGATGGTATAGGCCCAGTCGCCGCCCAGCGGAATGTGGTCGGCGGTCAGTGTAGCAGCCTGACACCCAAAGTATTCGAGACAATCGGCACCACTGGCGGCATCGGCCACGCGGGTCTCGGCAATCGGCTTGCCGGTGTTCAGGGTTTCCAAAACCGACAGTTCCTCATTGCGGTCCCGGATGATATCTGCAGCCCGACGCAGCACGCGGCCGCGTTCGGCAGGCGGTGTCGTGGCCCAAATGGCCTGCGCATCGCGTGCGCAGGCCACGGCCCGTTCGATCATGGACGGGGAGGCACCATTCAAACGGGCTATCACCTCACCCGTTGCCGGGTTGATGCAATCGAACGGAGCGCCAGCGGCGTCTTCCAGGTAGGCTCCGCCGATATAGTGGGAGGCTTCGGGCTGGCACGGGAATTGCGTCATGCTGGCGCTCCTGACGGTCAGATGTGAACGTAAAGATCGCTGCCTTCGACCGAGACGTCGAAGCGGCGGGTCTTTACCGTAGGATCCACCAGGAATTCGCCTGAACGGATGTCGAACTCCCAGCCGTGCCAGGCGCAGCGGACAATCTCGCCCGCCCGGTCATAAACGAATTCGGTTGAATCAGTTTGCCTGGTGGTGCCGCAGACTGGCCCCTCGCACAGTGCCGCACCCTTGTGCGGGCAGATATTGAGCAGCGCATGGAAACCGTCCTCCAGCCGGAACACGCCGATCGGCATGTTGGAGACGGTCACGATCTTGGCCGCGTCCTGCGGAACCTCGTCGGCCTTGCAGGCAAAATGCTTGGTTGTCATCTCCGGGTCTCCTTATTCAGCGGCCTGCGCCGCCGGGCGCGGCAGGCGGGTGTAGACGTCGAGCGCGTTGAGGCCAAAGACCTTCTCGCGCCAGGTCGGCGGCACGTGCAGCTTGTTGACGTCGTCGTAGTCCCAATGCGGGTAGTCCGAGGCGAACATCAGAGTGTTCTCGCCGTCCATTGCTTCAAGCGCTGCCCAGAGGTGCTGGATGTTTTCCGGCTGTTCGAGTGGCTGGGTCGAAAAGCGGAAGTGGTCCTTGAAGTATTCCGACGGCAGGCGCTTCAGCCACGGCGTTTCCTTGCGCAGCGCCTTGTAATTGGCGTCCAGGCGCCACAGCACCGACGGCACCCAAGCCACGCCGCATTCGATCACGACCACTTTCAACGAGGGCCACTTTTCGAACACGCCATTGGCAATCAGGCTCGCCATATGCGTCATCGCGGTCTGCGGGAGGATTGCGTGGGTTTCCCAGAAAAAGGTTGAAGGGCCGGCACCAATCGGGGTGGAGTTGATGCCCCCCTGCCCGCCCAAGTGCATGGCGAAGGGCAGGCCCATTTCGGCGCAGGCCTCGTAGATCGGGTGATAGAATGGATCACCATAGGGACGTGCCGCGCCGTGGCTGACCAGAACCTGCACAATGCGCGGGTGGCTACCCAGGCGGCGGATTTCAGCGGCGGCCAGATGCGGGTCCTGCGGCGCCACCACGATCGAGCCCCAGAACCGGTCGTCCTTTGGCAGCCAATAGTCGATCAGGTAATCATTGTAGGCCTTGCACAGCGCGTTGGCGTAATAAGGATTGGCCAGCGTGGAGGCTTCGATCGGTTCGTCACCAGTCAGGATCGCCACGTCGATATTGTACTTATCGAGGTGCTTTGCCTTCATGATCAGGTAGTTGTCATCTTCTTCCACCGGGTTGACGTCATGACGGGCGAAGCCTTCGGGATGGAACCAGGGGCGGTGGCCATGCGGGAATGCGCCGCGCGGACCAGTCCGTTCTCCGCGAACGAACATGTCCTTGAACAGGCCTTCCATATAGGGTTCCAGAACCGTGGCGCTGCACCAGTAATTGTGGCAGTCGCAATCGACGATAAACATGTGCTTCTCCTCTCGCTTGTCCAAGCCGGACGGGCTGTGGGCAGTCTCTGAGGCGCAGTGATAAAAACTGATCGAGGACGAATAAATGCAATTGATACACCTCCTTTAATCGGAAATAGTGATTGAATGAATCGTCAGCTGCTCCTCACCTACATGGATGTTCTGGAAACCCGGAACTTCAACCGCACCGCCGAAAGGCTGAACGTCACCCAATCGACCGTCAGCGCACGGATCCGGCAGCTGGAGGACGAACTGGCCACGCGGCTGTTCGAGCGCGGCCGTGGCGGGGCTGATCCGACAGCAGCCGGGCGGCGGTTTGAGACACATTGCCGATCCCTTCTGGCTGCATGGAGCCTGGCCAAGCGGGACGTCTCCGCCGGTAGCGGTTTGGCGCGGCCGCGTCTTCGGGTTTCAGTCCAGTTCACGCTGGCCCAGCCAGTCCTGGTGGATTGGGCGAAGCAGATACGAGGGCAGGTCCCCAAGCTGGACCTTTATCTGGAGGCAAATTTTTCGCAGCAGATCCAACGCGATGTCCTGACCGGTGAAACCGACGTGGGAATCGTTTTCGCACCGCAGCAGTTTCCCGACGTGCACGTGGCGGAATTTGGCGCTGAAAATTACGTGATGATGTCGACCGACTGCTGCAGGTTGATTGAAGTCGACTGGACCCGATACATCAAGGTGGCCTACACCTCCTACTTCGACCGTCAGCACGACGAGTTGTTTCCAAATCTACTGCATGTTCCGACAGTGGTTGGCAGTGACGATCTGGCGTCCGGTTTTCTAAAGGCAGACGGCGGCACAGCCTATTTTCCCAGCCTGTCCGCACCCAGCCTGATGGAGACCATTCCCGGTCTGCAGCTGGTGGAAGGAGCACCCGTCATACCGCAGCCTTTGTATTCCATTGTTCACAGCCGCAAACGCCACGATCCGCTTGTCGCGCAGGCCGTTCTGCTCTTCCAGAAGCTGATTCAGGCCCGAACAATCGAAAGTTTCGATTAAAGAGGCATTTCTGGTGCATTTTACCGGGCGGGGTGCCGGGTATCTTCCCACGAATTCAATCGTGGAGGTTCCCGCACCATGCTCGTCGCTACCGATAGCCCGTTTTCACTGAGCTCAGCAAACTCTCAACCCTGTTATTCAGGCGGGCCTGCAACCCTGATCTGCAAGGCAGTGATCGATGAGACGCACGACAGTAAGACCTTTGTCTTTGAAGACAGTCAGAGCCGCAGCTTTGACTTCAAACCCGGACAGTATGTCACCTTCAGCTTCCAAATCGCAGGTAAGGCCCGTGTCCGGGCCTATTCGATTTCCTCCACTCCGACCCGGCCGCACAATATCCAGGTAACCGTCAAGCGGGTGCCGGGCGGGCTGGTGTCGAACTACCTGAACGATGAAGTTCGGCCTGGCGCCGAAGTGGAAATTGCCGATATCTCCGGCAGCTTCAATTGGATAGACATCCCCTGCGAAAAACCGCTTCTGCTGTCGGGCGGCTCCGGCGTCACCCCGGTGATGTCGATACTGCAGTACATCACCGATGTGACCCTTCCTAAGGATGTGGTCTTTGTACATTTCGCCCGCTCCCCGAAAGACATCATCTTCCGTGACCAGTTGAAGTTCCTAGGGAAGCGGTTCCGGAACGTGACCGTGCATCTGGTAGTGGACTCGGCGGATGACCCTTCCTTTACGGGTGAGACAGGGCAGATATCGGCGGAGCTGATGCAGAGGCTGGTGCCGGACCACGCTGAGCGCAGCATCTTCATGTGCGGCCCGGAGGGGTTCATGAAAGCGGCCCGCGCGGTTGCCGACAAGATTCCCTTTGCGGCGGTCCACGAAGAGAGCTTCGGCGAAAAGATCACTATCGAAGAAGCCTCCGGCACCGGCGGCGAGGTGTTCTTTTCCCTCAGCGGCAAGTACGGCCACTGCGCCCAGGGCGAAACGCTGCTGGAAGCCGCGCTGAATGCCGGTGTCTGGATCGATTCCGCCTGCCAGCAAGGGGTCTGCGGCAACTGCAAGGTGGTGCTGACCCAAGGGCAGGTCGAAATGCAGGATATGGGCGGGCTGCAGCCGGGCGAGGCCGAGGCTGGCTATGTGCTGGCCTGCTGCAGCTGGCCCAAAGGCGCAGTCGCACTCGACGCGTGAGAAGTCACAGCGCTTACCCGCTCAGAGCGGAGGCGACGCGGCACAGCCCCTTGAACGGCACGAAGATGGTCAAACCACGCACCTAGAACCATAAGGGAGGAACAATTATGTCCAATATCAAAAGGAGGATAAGGGAGCCCTTAAGAGTCCTCCCGATCAAGACGGCTGAGAAAGGATTTTACTCCGGCTTCAATGTCGACGTCACGGTGACCGGCAAACTGGCGGTCGGCGGGCTGGTGCTCTGGGCGGTGGCCTTTCCGGAAAACGCGGGCTCGGTCCTGGCCGGGTTCAACAGCTTCATCCTGACTCACTTCGCCTCTTGGTACATTCTGGTAATGGCAGCTTTCGTGCTTGTCTGCATCGGTTTGGCGCTCTGGCCTGCGGCAGGGCGATTGAAAATCGGCCGCTACGACGACAAACCGGAATTCTCGAGGTTTTCCTGGTTCTCCATGATGTTCGGTGCCGGGATCGGGGTCGGCATGCTTACATGGGCCGTGGCCGAGCCTGTCTACCACTTCCAGAACAACCCGGATGTCATTCAGGGCTTTGCCACCGCGGCAGGCCCGGACAATATTCTCAACGCCTACAAATGGTCCTACCTGCACTGGGGCTTCTCGGCATGGGCTTCTTATGCAATTGCCGGGCTGGCATTGGGCTTTTTCGCCTACCGTCGCGGGCTGCCGCTGACCATCCGTTCGGCGTTGGCCCCCTTGTTCGGAAGCCGCCTATCCGGCTGGACCGGACATCTGGTCGACATTGTTGCGGTAATCGCCACGATCTTGGGAGTGGCTCAAACGCTGGGCTTCGGGGTCGAGCAATTCGTGGCTGGCATGGCACGCATCGGCGTCGGCGGCTGGTTGCTAAACGCTGAAGGAACCGCCTCGGCCACCGGTATCATCGTGGCGTTGGTGATCATCATGGGTGCGTCCACTTTGTCTGCGCTTTCCGGAGTGGGCAAAGGCATCAAATGGCTGTCAAACCTCAACATGGGACTGTCGATTTTCCTCCTGGTTTTCTTCCTCGTCTTTGGTGCTACCGATTTTGGCATCTACGCGCTTTTCGTTGGCCTATGGCACTATGTTCTGGCGCTACCTGACCTGCTCTTCACCATCTACAAGGGCGACGGCAGCGGCAGCGTGACCGACAAACTGGAAGCCTGGCAGGGCGGCTGGTCGGTGTTCTACTGGGCTTGGTGGGTGGCCTTCGCGCCCTTTGTGGGCCTGTTCCTGGCGCGGATCTCGCGCGGACGCACCATCCGCGAGTTTGTCCTTGGCGCGGTCATCGTTCCGGCACTCATGTGCTTTGTCTGGTTTGCCTTTGCTGGCGGAACGGCGATTGAACTGGAGATATCCGGTGGCGCCAACGGCACGATCTTTGGCGCCTCCGATGGGGACAAGATCTTTGCCATGACCAATTACATGCTCGGCGACATGCTCGGGTGGATCATGGCCGTGGCGATCGTGGTTCTCCTGATGACCTACCTAGTCACCACTGCCGATTCCGCGGTGCTGATCGTGAATACGATCAACGCCGCAGGCGACGAAGGCCCCAAAGCCCGTCCGCATATCCTCTTTTGGGGTATAGCCCTGAGCCTCGTGGTGGCAGCACTGCTGCTGGTCGGCGGCCTGGATGCGATCCGAACCGCGATGGTGATCGGCGCGCTGCCGTTCTCGCTGGTGATGGCGCTGATGTGCGTTGCCCTGATCAAGGCGATTTTGAATGACAGTATCCGCGCGTCACACGGAGAGCCAACGGCCTTCCCGGAGCGCGGTTCTTAAGCATGTACCGCTGGGCTGCCTGCCGTCAGCTCAGCGGGTTTCATGCCGACCTTACACTAGGTCCCAGACTACGTTGATGGGTCAGCGAGATTTGCGCACTCGGCCTGTCGACTAACTGAAAAGGCAACATGACCTCGAACATGGCGACGGGCTGCGTTGCAGCGGGCCTTTATAGCCGAAAATTCGACTGCAGAGCCCTACGGGGATTTCCGCGAACCCATATCAAAGTGCGGCAACTTAGCAGTCGCAGTATTTGGGGCGATCTGGAAAATCCAGCCACTCTTCACGGGCGCTTTAAAGACGGGGGCCCTCCTCACGTTGCACTGCAAGAAACACTCAGCTTGACTCCTCGCAACTATTCCCCTTACCGTTCGTATAAATGGAATTCAAAACCGCATAGTAGAATTTAGGGAGGAGACCTAATGAAAGCCCTGCTAGCATCCACCGCGGCGGCACTCTGCTTGGCAGCCGCGACAATCGCGAGCGCCGACACAACGCTGATTCTGGGAGAAGCCGGCCCGAATCGGGGCGCCCGGGCCGCAGCATTGCAGTCCTTTGCCGACGACGTAACGGCGCGCACCAACGGCGAAGTAAATATCGACATTCAATGGGGGGGAGCGCTGTTCAAGGCCAATGCCGCCGCACAATCCATTGCCGATGGGGTGGCGGACCTCGGCACGGTCATCGCAGTGTATTTCCCGCAGGAAATGCTGAGCTACAGCTTCGCCGACCTGCCGATGCGCAATGAGGATGCCTGGGTCGGAATGCGCGCGACGGACGAGTTGATGCGGACCTCCGACGCGATCACGAAAAGCCTGGCGGACCAGAACCTCGTATACATCGGCACTTTCACAACCTCGGCAGTGAACATTGCGTGCAAGGACGTGGCAATTCGCACGGTCGAAGATATTGCCGGTCTGAAAGTCCGTGGCGTCGGCGCATATGGCGACACCTTCCGCGATTTTGGTGCAAACATGGTCGCGATGCCGATCTACGATGCCTATCAGGGTCTCGACACCGGGTTGCTGGATTGTTCGCAAGGCTACTCCTACGCCGTTGCCGCGCTGAAACAACAGGAAGTCATGACGAGCTACACCCTGCTCAATTGGGGTCAGGTCGGTGCCTTGGGAATCTTCATGAACAAGGATGTGTACGATTCCCTCGACGCCGAGACCCAGTCCGCGATGGCTGATTCCGGTATCGCGATGGCCGACAAGCTGGGTGAACTGATTACCGCGGCCAATGACGCGGCCTTGGAAACAATGAAGGACGCCGGTGTCGAGGTCGTCGACTTGCCAGCGGAAGAGCGCGACAAGCTGGTTAAGCAAGGCAAGCAATACGTTGATGAATGGGTCGAGCGTGCGAATGCGGCGGGGCTCGACGGCACGTCGCTGCTGGAACAATACCGCACGCTTCTGGAAAAATATGCCGAAGAGCGTGACAGCCAAGGCTATCCCTGGGCGCGCGGCTAAGACCAGCTGCACATATCTCCGCGGCGCAAGACCGGCACCGCGGCACTTCCCTTCATACTATTTCGACGGAGTTGACCGATGTTGCGTCGCGTTGAAAAGCTATTGCTCGACTTGGCGGTTGTCGCCGTTGTCGGCCTTGGCGTGTTGATCACAGGCAGCGTATTTCTGCGGGCCGCATTCAATTCCGGCATCCCGGACACCATTGTGATCGTGCGCGAACTGATGGTCGCCGCGATCGTTTTGCCCCTGGCAGTGGCGACACTGGACCGGGCGCATATCGTGGTGGAGTTTCTCAGCAAAATGATGCCCCTCCGCGTGCAGGACTGGCTGCTCGTCGGTGGAAGCGCCTTTGGTCTCTTTGCCCTCTCCCCCCTTATCTACGCGGGTTGGCGCGAGGTTGCCCATACCGTCGAAAGCGGCGCCTTCTTCTTTGGTCAACTCAACCTGCCGAAATGGCCGGGCCGGGTGGTTTTCCTTGTCGGGATCTCCTTCTGCTGGCTTCGGCTGCTGCTGATGGTGATCGGCGACCTTCGCACGATCCGCGCCGGTGGCAGCGTGATTTCCCCGGCTCATGAACATGAGGAGAGCGTCTGATGGACGGCACCGTCATCGGCATTGTCACCTTCGCCTGTGTCATCGGCTTGCTTGCGGTCAGGGTACCCATCGCCTTCGCACTTGCCGGAGTCGCCACAGTCGGCACCTTTGTCATCTTTGCGTTTCGCACCGGTGCCTTCGCACCTGAACGAGCGCTGAAACCCACGACGTCATTGGTTTTTTCCAATTCCTTCGACCTGATCCATTCCTACGATCTGTCCATGATTCCGCTGTTCATCGCGCTTGGCCACATTGCCTATCGCGCCGAGATCACGACGAAGATCTATCAAGCTGCCCGCGTGTGGCTGGCGAGTGTGCCCGGTGGTGTCGCGATGGCCTCGGTTGTCGGCTGCGGCGGGTTTTCCGCGATCACCGGATCGTCCATCGCCTGTGCCTCCACCATGGGGCGGATCTGTTCTCCAGAGATGCTGCGCATGGGCTATGACAAGCGGCTTGCCACTGCCAGCGTCGCCGCGGGCGGGACGCTCGGATCGCTCATCCCGCCTTCTGTCCTTTTCATCATCTACGGGATTTTCACCGAAACCTCTATCAGCGCCCTGTTCCTCGCAGGCATCCTGCCCGGCCTCATTTCATTGCTGGGTTTCGTTCTGGTCATCTTCCTCTGGGTGCACCGGACACCAGAAGCGGCGCCGAGGTTCGAAGGGCAGATCACGATGCGGGACCGGGGCCGGGCCGCGTTGGATTCCTGGCCGGCGATTGGCCTCTTCGTTATCATTGTTGGCGGTATCTATGGCGGCATTTTCACGGCGACCGAGGCGGCTGCGGTCTGCGTATCCGCAGCAGTCGCCATCGGTTTCGCGCAAGGCAAGCTGGATCTCCACGGAGTGATCGAGTCCTTGCGCGAGACCTGCATTCAGACCGCCAGCATTTTCCTGATTGCCGCCGCGGCTAAAATCTTTGTCGCCTTCATCGCCTTGACCGGGGTCGCCCCGAGCATCGTCAGCGCCGTGACAGACGCGCAGCTTTCGCCAGTCATGCTACTGGCAGCCATCGCGGTGATCTACCTGGTGCTTGGCATGTTCCTGGATCCCATCGGCATCATGGTGCTGACCCTGCCGCTGATGATCCCGCTGGTGGAAAATTACGGCTTCGACCTGATCTGGTTCGGCGTCGTTGTCATCAAGCTGCTGGAAATCGGTCTGATCACGCCGCCGGTTGGGTTGAATGTGTTCGTCATCGCAAACGTTGTGGGCAAGGACGTGTCGATCGACAGAATATTCTCCGGAATCCTGCGATTTTTGACAGTTGACGTGATCGTTCTGATCCTGATCATTGCCTTCCCGGTCATTTCGCTGCTGATCCCGAACTCGATGTAGACCGGGATAACAAGGTGATGAGGAACACTATGCCCGACGAGATTGAAACCGATAGAAGGTTCGCGACCACGCTGGCGCGCGGCTTGAGCGTCTTGCGGGCGTTCCGGCCATCCGACGATGGCCTGGGCAATGCCGATATCTCGGAGCGTACCGGTATTCCCAAATCCACGGTGTCGCGGCTGACCTTCACCTTGCAAAAGCTCGGCTATCTCACCCATGCACGGCGCCATGACCGCTATCGCCCCGGCCCCGCGTTGCTGGCGCTCGGCAACATGGCAAGCGCCTCAATCTCCTTTGTGGATCTGTCATCACCGCTGATGCAACGGCTGGCGGATGAGACAGGCACCCTTGCCCTGTTGCTGGTGCGAGATGACGGCAAGCTGCTGATCGTCAAGACATGGCGGCCACGCGGGGTTGCCTCGCTCTGGCTTGAAGTCGGGCATCGGCTGCCATTTAACGGAACATCTTCCGGCCATGCACTGCTGGCCTCGACCTCCGAAGAGGGGTTTGATCAGATCGTGACCGCGGCAGATGGCGACCGCGGCCTGACCCGCGAGCGCGCGACGGAAATTCGCCGCACGGCGCATAATCAGCTTGTGACCACGGGTTTCGTCGTCACCGATCCCGATGAATACTTTGCCTCCAACATCCACGCGGTGGCCTCCCCGTTCTATTCCCGCGACCTGAGCGAACCGGTCATCTTCACCTGCGGCGCCCTGCCCGAAATGCTGTCCGTTCCCCGGATGCGGACCGAGGTCGGCCCAAAACTGCGTGAAACGGTGCAAGAGCTCGAACGGATGATGGGCCAGGGGTTTTCAAAGACGAATCGAGATCTGTGAGGGTTTAAAATACCGCATAGTGGAATTCAGTATCGCATGTTGAAATTAACCGATGAATCGGTTATCAAGTGAATGAACCAAGGAAAGGCAAATTGATGGGATCGGTATCCTACGAAAATGTTGGCCGGGTGGCGGTGGTCACCGTCGACAATGCTCCGGTCAACGCGCTGTCACAGGCCATCCGACACGGCCTTTCTGAAGCTTTCGCGCGCTTTCAGTCTGACGACACGGCCGCTATTGCGGTGATTGTCGGGGCTGGGCGGATGTTCATCGGGGGGGCCGATATTTCCGAATTCGGCAAGCCGCCGCAAAGCCCCAGCCTGCCCGACGTGATCAGCCAGATCGAAGCCTGCGACAAACCCGTTGTCGCCGCCATTCACGGCATGGCACTGGGCGGCGGGCTTGAAGTGGCCCTCGGCGCGCATTACCGCATCGCATGGCCCGGCACGCGGTTGGGCTTGCCTGAAGTAAAGATTGGCCTCATTCCGGGCGCAGGTGGCACGCAGCGTCTGCCGCGTATCGTCGGGATCGACGCTGCCCTCAGAATGATCACCAGCGGGACGCCGGTAACCGAAAGCGATGCGCTTGAGACCGGGTTGATCGACCAGATCGGCGATGGCTGCGACATTCGCGAGGCGGCCCTTGCGTATGCGCACTCACTGCTGGAGCACCGAGCCCCGCCCCGCCCGATCAGCGGCATGCCCCGTGCCACGGATGAGGAAGGAGCCCTTCAAAACTGGCGCACGAAGCTTGAACACTCCCTGCGCGGCGAGGTGGCTCCGCTGGTCGCGGTTGAAGCGGCCGAAGCCGCGGTCGGGAAATCCTTTGCCGAAGGGCTGAAGGAAGAGCGCCGCCTGTTCCAGCACTTGATGGACACGCCCCAACGCAGTGGGCTGGTCCATGCGTTCTTCGCCGAACGCGCCGTGTCGAAATTACCGGAAATCGCTGACGTCGCGCCTCGTGACATTGCAGGTGTCGGCATTATCGGCGGCGGCACCATGGGAGCGGGCATTGCCACCTCGGCGGTTCTGAACGGCCTCGCAGTGACACTGGTCGAACGCGACACCGAGGCCGCGGAAAAGGCCCGGACGACCATCGCCAGAAACCTCGACGCGGCCGTGAGGCGCGGCAAGATTGGCAGCGACCGACGTGACGAGATTCTTGCGGATTCCCTCAGGACCGTCACCGACTACGGTGCCCTGTCCGACGTCGGCCTGGTTATCGAAGCCGTCTTCGAAAGCATGGATGTGAAGAAAAGCGTGTTCGCCACGCTGGACGAAATTCTGCCGCGCGGCGCGATCCTTGCGACGAATACCTCCTACCTCGATGTCAACGAAATTGCCGCCTCGACCTCGCGGCCCGAAGACGTCATCGGCCTGCATTTTTTCTCGCCCGCACATGTCATGAAGCTGCTTGAGGTCGTTGTTGCCGACAGGACCGCGCCGGACGTGGTGGCGACCGCCTTTGCGCTTGCGAAAAGGCTGGGCAAAACCGCCGTGCGTGCAGGTGTCTGCGACGGTTTCATCGGCAACCGCATTCTGTCGCACTACCGCACAGCGGCCGATCACATGGTGCTGGACGGGGCGAGCCCCTATCAGATTGACAAGACGCTGACCGATTTCGGCTTTGCCATGGGTCCCTATCAGGTCTCCGACCTCGCGGGCCTCGACATCGGCTACGCCACCCGCCAGCGCAAGGCGGCAGACGCGCACCCGCGTGACCGCTACCCGGTCTTTGCCGACGCGCTCTATCATAAAGGGTGGCTGGGGCAGAAAACCGGCCACGGCTATTACATCTACGAAAAGGGCGATCGCAAGGGGCAGCCCGACCCCGAGGTCGAGCACATCATTGCCGAGGCCCGCAAGGCGGCGGGCACCAGCCCCCGCAGCTTCACCGACGACGAGATCGTGCGCCGCTACATGGCCGCGATGGTCAACGAAGGTGCGCGCGTGGTGGAGGAGGGCATCGCGCAGCGCCCGCTCGATGTGGATGTCGTGTTTCTCTATGGCTACGGCTTTCCACGCTGGCGCGGCGGACCGATGAAATACGCCGACATGCGTGGCCTCGACAGCATTCTCTCCGACATCCGCACGTTCGCCGAAACCGACGATCACTTCTGGTCACCCGCGCCGCTGCTGGAACAGCTCGTGGCCGAGGGCCGCAATTTCGACAGCCTGAACCAGCGCTGAAAGGAACCCAACATGTCCAACGCCGTTATCGTTTCCATCGCGCGCACGCCCATTGGCAAAGCCGGGCGCGGCACCTTCAACATCACGCATGGCGCAACCCTGGGCGGGCACGTCGCGGCGGAGGCCGTGAAACGCGCAGGGATAGACCCGGCGCTGATTGAGGACAGCGTCTGGGGATGTGGCTATCCGGAATATGTCACCGGCGGCAACATCGCACGCCAGATCGTGATCCGCGCAGGCCTGCCCGTCAGCATCGCGGGGACCACCGTAAACCGCTTCTGTGCCAGCGGCCTGCAAGCCGTGGCGATGGGCGCCCATCTGATCAACAACGAGGGGGCCAAGGCCGTGCTGGTGGGCGGCGTTGAAAGCATCTCGATGGTGCAACCGCCGGTCCGACATTCACGCGAGGCCTGGATCGAAGCGAACAAGCCAGATCTTTACATGACGATGATCGAGACCGCCGACATCGTTGCCAGACGATACGGGATCAGCCGCGATGCACAGGATGAGCTTGGCCTGCAGAGCCAGCAACGCACCGCGGCAGCGCAAGAGGCGGGCCGCTTCGATCAGGAGATCGCCCCGATCACCGTCACCATGGCGCGGAAGGACAAGGAAACCGGCGAAGTTTCAGAGGTTGAAACAACCATTGCCCGCGATGAATGCAACCGCCCCACGACAACGCTGGAAGCCCTGCAGAAGCTGGAGCCCGTGCGCGGACCCGTTGAGTTCATCACCGCCGGCAATGCTTCGCAGCTCAGCGACGGTGCCGCCGCGCTGGTGATGATGGACGCCAAAGAGGCCGAACGTCTTGGGCTGACCCCTCTCGGTGCGTTCCGCGGCTTTGCAGTTGCGGGCTGCGAGCCTGACGAAATGGGCATCGGCCCGGTCTTTGCTGTGCCCCGTCTGCTGGAACGTCAGGGCGTCAAGGTCGACGACATAGACCTTTGGGAGCTGAACGAAGCCTTTGCCAGCCAGGCGCTCTATTGCCGCGATACGCTCGGCATCGACAATGACATCTGCAACGTCAATGGCGGCTCAATCGCTGTGGGTCACCCATTCGGCATGACCGGTGCGCGGATGACCGGACATCTGATGGTCGAAGGGCATCGTCGCGGGGCGAAACTTG
Source organism: Leisingera sp. XS_AS12 (assembly GCF_041224635.1). Lineage (NCBI taxonomy): Bacteria > Pseudomonadati > Pseudomonadota > Alphaproteobacteria > Rhodobacterales > Roseobacteraceae > Leisingera > Leisingera sp. XS_AS12. The sequence continues at coordinate 141,024 of NZ_JBGFGM010000093.1, read as the reverse complement.
GCGTCGTGACGATGTGCATCGGCGGTGGCCAGGGTGCCGCCGGCTTGTTTGAAATCTACTGAGAAGGATCGCCCGATGGACCTGAATTATACCGACGAACAAAAGGCGTTCCGGGATGAAGTGCGCAGCTACCTGGCCGAAAAGCTCCCTGCCCGACTCGTGAACAAGGTCAGGCTCGGAAAAACTTTGACCAAGCAGGATCACGAGGAATGGCACGCGATCCTCAACAAACGGGGCTGGCTTGCCGGAAACTGGCCCAAGGCGTTTGGCGGGGCCGGTTGGGATGCGGTCCAACGCCATATTTTTGAGGATGAGATGACTCGGGCCTCTGCGCCCCGTATCGTACCCTTCGGCCTTGGGATGCTTGGCCCGGTGTTGCAGAAATTCGGCTCCAAGGCACAGCAGGACTACTATCTGCCAAGGATCCTGAGTGGGGAAGACTGGTGGTGCCAAGGGTATTCCGAACCCGGCGCAGGATCCGACCTTGCCTCGGTCCGCACGACTGCTGAACGCGATGGCGATCACTACGTAGTCAATGGGCAAAAGACCTGGACGACCCTTGGCCAGCACGCGAACAAGATCTTCTGCCTCGTGCGCACCTCGAAAGAGGGCAAGCCGCAAGAGGGAATCTCTTTCCTGTTGATCGACATGAACAGCCCCGGCGTCAAAGTGCGCCCGATTGTGCTGATCGACGGTGAGCCCGAGGTGAACGAGGTGTTCTTCGATGACGTCCGGGTTCCGGTCGAGAACCGTGTGGGCGAGGAAAACAAGGGCTGGACCTATGCGAAATACCTGCTGACCCATGAACGCACCAATATTGCAGGCGTAGGTTTTGCAAATGCCGGCCTGGAAAATCTGAAGCGCATCGCCCGGCTCGAACAGGCAAATGGGCGTCCTCTGATTGAGAACCCGCATTTTGCGGCGCGGATCGCTCGGATCGAAATCGACCTCATGGCGATGGCAACGACCAACCTGCGTGTCGTGTCCAAAGCTGCGGCGGGTCAGGCCCCCGGTGCCGAAAGCTCGATACTGAAGATCAAGGGCACCGTCATCCGTCAGGAAATCAACGCGCTCACCCGGTCAGCCGTGGGGCCCTACGCAATGCCCTTCGCCTCGGAGGCGCTGGAAGACGGCAGCAATCTTGGCCCCGTGGGCCCCGACTATGCCGAAGCCGCCACCGCGCAGTACCTCAATAACCGAAAACTGTCGATCTTTGGCGGATCGAATGAGATCCAGCGCACGATCCTCAGCAAAGCCATTCTGGAACTGTAAGGACAGACCATGAATTTTGAACTGACAGAAGAACGCCAGATGCTTCAGGACGGTCTGCGCCGGTATCTGCGGGACAGCTACACGCCATCCATCCGGGCTGAACTAAAAAAGAGTGACCGCGGATATTCCCGCGATATCTGGTCCGGTCTTGCAGAGATGGGCGTCATCGGTGCGTTGTTTGCCGAAGATGACGGCGGTTTTGCCGGGTCTGGGTTCGACATTGCCGTTGTGTTTGAAGAGCTTGGCCGGATTGGCGCGGTTGACCCGCTGATTGACACGGCCATTCTTGGCGGTGGCCTGATTGCAACCCTGGGCAACGACGCACAGAAGCCGGTCATCGACGCGGTGATTGACGGTTCAGTCCAGCTTGCCTTTGCCCATGGCGAACCGGCGAGCCGCTATGACCTGTCGCGCGTCGAAACCTCGGCGATCCGCGATGGCGACGGGTATGTCCTGAACGGGCGCAAGGCCGTGGTGATCAATGCCCCCGCTGCCGATCAAATCCTTGTCAGCGCCCGCACCTCCGGTGACGCGGCGGATCGGGACGGGATCAGCCTGTTCCTGGTATCTGCATCCACCCCGGGCTTGACGCTGCGCAGCTACCCGCTTGTCTCCGGTGGGCAGGCCGCGGAAGTCCTGTTGGAAGATGTCCGACTGGGCAGTGACACCCTGCTGGGCGACGAAGGTGGTGCATTCGAAGCTATCACCCACGCTCAGGCGCGCGCCACGTTGGCGATCTCCGCCGAGGCGCTTGGCCTGATGGAAAGCATCCGGGAATTGACCACCGACTATCTCAAGACCCGCAAGCAATTCGGAAAACCGATTGGCAAGTTCCAGGCGCTGCAACACCGGATGGCCGATGTTCTGATCGAGATCGAACAGGCGCGCTCGGCCGTTATCAACCTCGCCGGGCACATCGATCACCCTGAGGAGATCCGCGAAAAGCATGTGAGCGCAACCAAGAACCTGATCGGCAATGTCGCCAAACTTGTTACCGAGGAAAGCATTCAGATGCACGGCGGCATCGGCATGACCGACGAGTACGAGTTGGGGCATCTCGCCAAGCGGCTGATCATGGTCGATCACCGGTTTGGCGATGCAATCTATCACCTCGACCGTTTTATCTCGCTGGCCGTGGCTTGATCCATGGCGGCGGGCGATCTGATAAAAGACGAAACCGGCACTCAGCGGCTGATCGGCTATGTCATTGACGTCGGACAACCCGACAAGCGTGCTCGTTGCACGCTGTCGGTGACCGATCATCACCTCAATCGCCACACTGTCCTGCACGGTGGCATCGCCACGACGATGCTGGACAGCGCCATGGGCGCAACCGCCAGCCTGTCGGTTGACCCAAGCGGTCGCGCACCGTTCCTGACCGTCTCGCTCACCACGCAGTTCGTCGCTGCTGCGACCGAGAAATCAAACCTGATCGCAACCGGAGAAATCGTGGGTGGTGGCCGTTCATTATTGTTCGTGGATGGCGAATTGCGGGACGGGTCGGGTCGGCTGATAGCCACGGCAACGGGTGTATTCAAACGCGTCCCAGCTGACAAATTGGGCGCACCGAAAGGGAGTGACGGCTGATGCATGAGCTTGCCCGTTGCGAAGACCATGGTGATCACCTGATTGTCGTCAATTCGAACACCTCGAAGCGGAATGCGCTGTCGCCGGACCTCTATCGCGTCTTGGTCGATGGACTGGACCTTGCGGCGAGAAAGCCCCGCATCACCTCGGTCGTCCTGCGGGGAGAAGGCGGATATTTCTGTGCCGGTGGCGACCTCGGCCTGCTTGCAACCCGCCGGGAGATGCCCCGAGATCAGCGTCTCGCGCGGATTGAAGAACTGCATAACGTGATCCGCGCGGTCCTGAACTGCCCGAAACCGGTGATCGCCGCCGTCGAGGGAGGCGCGGCTGGCGCCGGTGTATCGCTTGCCTTTGCCTGCGACATGATCGTGTCTGACCGGGATGCGACATTCACCGCCGCCTACGTCAAGGCCGGACTGGTCCCAGATGGTGGCCTCACCAGCACATTGGCCGCGCACCTGCCACGCGAGTTGGTGATGCGCATGACCTTGCTGGGGGAGCCGGTGACGGCAGAACGCCTGTTCAGCCTTGGGGCCATCTCGCAGATTGAACCCGCGGGCAACGTTGTCCCGACCGCGCTTGCGCTGGCCGAGAGGCTGGGCGCCGGGCCATCCGGTGCCCAGGTCCGCATCAAAGCGCTGGTCAACAGCGCACATACGTCATCCCGAGTGGAGCAGATGAACGCTGAACGCGATGCAATGGCGGATGCCATTGCTGCCGCGGAAGCCGCCGAAGGCATCGCCGCATTCCTCGAAAAACGCCGTCCTGACTTTACCAAAGCGCGAGGCACCACATGACAGATCCGATCTTCGACACCGCCGTTACTCGGACCTATGGGTGCCGTCTGCCCATTGTCGCCGGTGGCCTGATGTGGCTCTCGGATGCGTCCTATGTGGCTGCCGGTGCCAATGCCGGCATCATGTCCTTCCTCACGGCGGCCAGCTTTCCCGAGCCCGCCGACCTGCGCGCCGAGATCGTGACGTGCCGAAAGCTCTGCGGTGATCGCCCGTTTGGTGTGAATGTCTCAATGCTGCCAAAACTGGTCGAAGGCGAAAGGATTGCGGACACTTTCCGCCTGATCGCGGATGAGGGCGTGCGTTTTGTCGAAACCTCGGGGCGCAATCCCGAAGCCTTCTTACCGTTCCTCAAGGACGCTGGCATCCAAGTTCTGCATAAGGTGCCAAGCGTGCGCTACGCGGTGAAGGCACAGCAAGTTGGGGTCGACATGGTCTCCATCGTCGGCGCGGAATGCGGCGGCCACCCCGGGCTCGATCTGATCGGAAGCATGGTCAACCAGGCGCTGGCCGAACGCCAGCTCGATATCCCCTTTCTGATCGGCGGCGGCATCGGTGCCGGTAGCCAGATCGTCTCGGCCCTGGCCGCCGGCGCTGCGGGTGTGGTGATCGGCACACGCTTTCTGGTGTCCGAGGAAATCTCGGCACACCTGCAATACAAGCGGGCCTTGGTGGCGGCCAACGAACGAGACACGACATTGACGATGAGCAGCGTGCGCAACACGGTGCGCACGCTCAGCAACGAAACGACCGAGATCGTGCGGCAGCTTGAGGCAGATAACCCCGATATCAGCATTGCCGAGCTGATGCCCTATGTGTCCGGCGCGATTGGCCGCAAGGCATATGAAACCGGCGACGTGTCGCGCGGGATGTTGTCCGCAGGACAGGCCCTGGGCCTGACCGACGCCATCGCCCCGCTGGCAGACATTGTCGCCCAACTGGAACAAGAGGCAGGTGTCGCGCTGGCGCGCCTGCGCCCCCATTCCCTTGCAACGCAACGCGCAGAGGTGCTGGCATCATGACCGTAAACAGCTTCCGGATTCATCATCTTGTCGAGGAGAGCGCGCGTGCCTATCCCGATGCGATTGCCCTGATAGATGGCAGCGGCCACCAAGTCACATACACTGAATACCAGGCGGCGATCGCCGAAGCCGCCACCTTGTTGCAAAACCGGGGCGTGCAGCCTGGCGACCGCGTCGCGATCGTGGCTGAAAACTGCATCACGACGGCGGTCTTCATTTTTGCGGCCAGCATCGTCGGGGCCTACGCGCTGCCAATCAACGCGCGCATGACCGCAACCGAAATCGCCCGCGTGATGGCGCATGCAACGCCGCGCGTGACTGTCTTCACAACCGAAGCCTCCAAAGAAGCCGCAGCACATGCGGAGACCGCGCGCGCTGAACCGCAGGAAACTTCCTTTGGGAGTTTCGCCATCGCCGTCACCGGTGCCAGCGCCCCGGAAGTGGTCGAGGGCGGCCCGGACGAAACCGCCGTTCTGCTCTACACGACCGGCACCACCGGCGACCCCAAAGGGGTGATGCTGACTCACGCCAACCTGCGCTTTGCCGGCAGCGCCTCGGCCGAGCTGCGCGGCATGAGACAGAACGACAGGATCTATGGCGTGCTGCCGTTGACCCATGTTTTCGGGCTTGCTTCTATGCTGATGGCCGCCTGCGGTATCGGGGCGACGATCCAGCTTGAACCCCGCTTTCGTCCGGACGCCCTGTATGCGGCGCTGATGGACAAAGCCACCGTTCTGCCCGCCGTGCCGCAGATGCACGCCCTGCTGATGCAATATGCCAAGGATCGGGGGCTTACACGGCTCGAAAACAGTAAATTGCGCTATGTTTCCTCCGGCGCAGCCCCCCTTGATCCGGCATGGAAACGCAAGGCCGAGGCTTTCTACGGGCTGCCCCTGCAAAACGGGTACGGGCTGACGGAAAGCACCGCAGGCGTCTGCAGCACCCGCAATCCCATCGGGTCTCCGGATATCAGTGCGGGCTTTGCATTGCCGGAGACAGAAATCCGGCTCGACACCTCGGTCGGCGCGGAGGGCGATCCGGATGCCGGTGAAATTCTGGTCCGCGGCCCGCAGGTCATGAAGGGATATTTCAGGAACCCGGCAGAAACCGCACGCGCCATTGACGCAGACGGATGGCTGCGCACCGGTGATCTTGGAAAGATGGATGAGGCGGGCAATCTGCACGTGGTAGGACGCTGCAAGGAACTGATCATTCGCGGCGGCTTTAACGTCTACCCGCCCGAGGTCGAAGCCGCGTTGAACGACCATCCTGACGTGATCCAGTCAGCCGTGATCGGCAATTCCGTCAACGGCGACGAGGAAATCCTCGCCTTTGTTCAGTGCGCTGATCCGACGGCGCTGGACCAGGAGGCACTCGCCGCCTTTGCCGCCAATCGTTTGACTGGGTACAAGCGGCCATCCCGCATCATCCTGACAACCCAGCTCCCGGCTGCGCCGACAGGCAAGATTCTGAAACACAAACTGGTGTCCGTTTTCGCGGACCAGCTGGCCCGACCCGCGGCAGAGGGATAGCGCAGGTGGTGAATGACATGAATGGTTCCAACCCCGGCCGGGATGAAAGCCGCCGCCAGAAAACGACCGACAGTCCTGCTGCTTCGCGGATCTTTTCGCTGCCTGCACCGAACCCGAGGCGCGTGGCGGCCACGCGATGTCCGCAGAATTTCATGTCATTCGGCATTTGCTGATGCCTTGAAACCGTGACCCCCGATGAAGGCACCCACGATGTCCACGCGCTGTTCCTCAGGCGCGCAACCACCGGCCTTCAGTCGTTTCATCAATTCCAAACAACAACTTGGAGACCATGCCCATGAAGGTGCTCGTGCCTGTCAAACGCGTGATCGACTATAACGTAAAGGTCCGCGTCAAAGCGGATGGAAGCGGTGTCGATCTTGCCAATGTAAAAATGTCGATGAACCCCTTTGACGAAATTGCCGTCGAAGAGGCGATCCGCCTCAAGGAAGCCGGCAAGGCAGATGAAGTGGTCGCGGTGTCGATCGGGGTCAAGCAAGCCCAGGAAACGCTGCGCACCGCGCTTGCAATGGGTGCCGACCGCGCCATCCTGGTTGTGGCCGCCGATGATATCCATACCGACATCGAACCGCTGGCGGTGGCCAAGATCCTCAGGGCGATCGTCGAGGAAGAGCAACCGGGTATCGTTCTGGCAGGCAAGCAGGCGATCGACAACGACATGAACGCGACCGGCCAGATGCTGTCTGCGCTGTTGGGTTGGTCGCAGGGCACATTTGCCTCGAAGCTCGACATAGAAGGCGATCACGCGCTGGTCTCCCGCGAGGTCGACGGCGGGTTGCAGACGATCAAAGTCAAGATGCCGTCGATCATCACCGTGGATCTGCGCCTGAACGAGCCGCGCTATGCGTCGCTGCCGAACATCATGAAAGCCAAGAAAAAGCCGCTGGATGAGAAAACCGCGGCCGATTACGGCGTCGATGTCACCCCGCGCCTTGAGATCGTCAAGACCGACGAACCCGAGGCCCGCAAAGCTGGTGAAATCGTGGGCTCGGTCGACGAGCTTGTTGCAAAACTCAAAGACGCGGGGGCTGTGTAATGGCTGTTCTTCTTCTCGCCGAAGTCGCAGATGGCGAACTCGTTTTCGACGCGACCGCAAAGGCCGTCACCGCCGCCACCAAACTGGGTGAAGTGACCGCGCTGTGCTGCGGTGGGTCTGCCGCTGCCGCCGGAGAGGCCGCCGCCAAGATCGACGGCATTTCCAGGGTGCTGGTCGCCGAGGACGCCTCGCTGGGTCATCGTCTTGCGGAATCCACCGCTGCGCTGATCGTGTCGCTGGCTGATGCGTATGAGCACATAGTCGCCCCCGCCACCACCGACGCCAAGAACATCATGCCGCGTGTCGCAGCCCTGCTTGATGCGATGGTGATCTCGGATGTCTCGGGCGTTGTCGATGACAAGACATTCGAGCGCCCGATCTACGCTGGCAATGCGATCCAGACCGTCAGGTCCTCGGATGCAAAGAAGGTGCTCACCGTCCGGACCTCGACCTTTGACGCGGCTGGTGAAGGTGGTTCGGCCCCGATCGAGAACATTTCGGTGGCGGACAAACCGGGCCTCTCCGAATGGGTCGAAGACAAGGTCGCGGCAAGTGACCGACCCGAGTTGACCTCGGCCGGTATCGTCGTCTCGGGTGGACGTGGCGTGGGCAGTCAGGAAGATTTCGCCCTGATCGAGAAACTGGCTGACAAGCTCGGTGCCGCCGTTGGTGCCTCGCGGGCCGCCGTGGACTCGGGCTTCGCCCCGAACGACTTGCAGGTCGGTCAGACCGGCAAGGTAGTTGCCCCAGATCTTTACATCGCCGCAGGTATCTCGGGCGCGATCCAGCACCTTGCCGGTATGAAGGACTCCAAGATTATCGTTGCGATCAACAAGGACGAAGAGGCGCCGATCTTCCAGGTGGCTGACTACGGGCTTGTCGCCGATCTGTTTCAGGCCGTGCCGGAACTGACCGGGAAACTGTGACATTCTCGGGGCGGTGACAGAAAACCTCGTTCTTTCCGGTCCGTTTCCCGGGCTATTCAGCATTCGCCCGGCGCAGTTGAACGCTGCCAATATAAAAACAGAGCCAGGCGGGCCGAGAGGCCCGCTTGTCTGATTCAATACATGTCGCTTTCGGCCCGGGCGGCATTAACCAGACACAGAATGCCGTCCGGAACGGCAAGTGTCGGCCAGTCAGCCTGTTAAAGGCCGCAGGGAAGAACACCGATTACATCGGCTCGCGGGCACCGCTACGGATCTTACCATGAGTCAGTTGGCTGCTTGCTGATCGTGGCTATGGCGCGGACAGGTGCAGAGGAGCGCCAAGGGACAAAGGGTTTCGCGTCTGTATCCCGGATTGAAACCATCGCAACACTCCGCGTAGGTGTACCAAGGAATTTCTGCCAGCCAGCACGCCCTGACAAACGTCAGCCGTGATCGGCTGGACCTTTATCGCCACCCCGATGGGCATCGTTGCAGAGTGCCCAATGCTCCGACAGGTCATGCTGCACTCGCGGATCTTGCCCGTAACAGAGTTGTCCTTGCCCACTTACGTCGACTGGCGGTCCAGAATGGCAGCTCTGGGCATTTTGGGGAGGAGGCGTTGCAGTCGGCAGGTGCCACCAGCTCAGGTGACGGCCTTTGCGCAGAGCCGAGGCACGCGCGCTGGCATAGACCTTATCGATGCGGAGGTCATCGCCTGCTTCTTCGCATGTCGGCCCGAAGCAGGCCGCAGCGCTCACCGCCGTTGCCAGAAAACCGGTCACCATCGCGAAAGCGTTGTGTAAGATCAGTCTGAAGCGGGTGGCTCCTACGACCTGACAGTTAAAGTTACCAACAGGATCTGACGCCGCTGAAACACCAGTAGCGACTTGAATCAACTATCCCGGTCCCAAGGTTATCTCCATTGGGGCCGGAAATTTGTGCCAAGTGCTCGGGGGTGTTCAACTGGCCAGTCTCTGCCTGACGCCGTCAAGCCAGCCCGCGTCCATTTGCGGAACCGAGGCCAGCAGCCGTTTCGTGTAATCCGACTTCGGCGCGGCGAAAATTTGATGCTGCGCACCGGTCTCTACAATCTTTCCCCGCTGCATGATGACGACCTGATCGGCAATCGCCTCAACCGTGGCGAGATCGTGGGTGATGAACAAATAAGTCAGCCCCAACTCATCCTGCAGCCGCAACAACAGCCGCAAGATCCCTTCCGCCACGAGCTGATCAAGCGCGCTGGTGACCTCGTCGCAGATAATGAACTCCGGCTCCGCCGCCAGGGCCCGCGCGATGCCGATGCGCTGCTTCTGTCCACCTGACAGCTCGGGAATGCGGCGATCAAGGAAGGTCGCCGGATCCAACTCGATCAGTTCCATCAATTGGTTCACCCGCGCCCGCAGCGCAGATCCGCGCAGACCCAGGAAATGCCGTACAGGTCGCTCCAGTGTCTCGCGCACGGTGTGACGCGGGTTCAGGGCGGTGTCCGCCATCTGGTACACCATCTGGATATGACGAAGCGTGGCGCGGTCGCGCTTCTGATAAGGCCCGGGAAGGGGTTTGCCCTGCCACAGAACCTCCCCTTCTCCGGGCGGCAAAACGCCGGCAATCACCTTGGCCAAGGTCGACTTTCCCGATCCGCTTTCGCCAACAACCGCAGTGGTCCGGCCTTTGAGGAGGTCGAGGCTGACACCATCCAGCACCTTGGTGGTTCCATAGCCTGCAGTAACCCCGCTCAGTGACAGGACCGTCTCCGTGTCGTTCGTATCGCGTCGGGGTCGATCCAGCGCCCGCACGGCCCACAACGACTTGGTGTAGTCCGCTTCGGGCGCCTCCAACATCTTTCGCGTCTGCGCCGTTTCCACCTCCCGGCCATGTTGCATCACCGTTATGCGATCGGCCATCTGGCTGACGACGGCCAGATCGTGCGTGATGTAGATCGCCGCCGTGTCATAACGTTCGACAATATCGCGGATCGCTCCCAGAACTTCGATTTGGGTGGTCACATCCAGCGCCGTCGTCGGCTCGTCGAAAATGATCAGGTCAGGTCGGCACGCCATCGCCATGGCCGTCATCGCCCGCTGCAACTGGCCGCCTGACACCTGATGCGGATAGCGAAAACCAATCTGTTGAGGGTCCGGTAGCTGCATCTGGCGGTAGAGTGCGATGGCGTCGGCCTCGGCCTCGGCCCGCGCGGCGGTGCCATGCAGCAATGGTGCCTCGCAGAACTGGTCGATCAGCCGGTGCGCCGGGTTGAAGCTGGCTGCCGCAGACTGCGCCACATAGGCAATGCGGCGCCCATGCAAATCTTGCAGCGTCGCCGTGCTTGCCTGCGCAAGGTCGATCCCGTCAAACAGGATCTCGCCCGCGGTGATCTCTACCCCCTCGCGGGTGTAGCCCATCGCCGCCAGCCCGGCTGAGCTCTTGCCCGCGCCGCTTTCGCCCACCAACCCCAACACCTCGCCCCTGTTCAGGCTCAGGTCCAGACCATGCAAAATGGTGGTGCGCTTCCCCTTCGGCCCCGCCTCGAGCCGCAGGCCGCAGATGTCCAGTAGCTTGCTCATGGGCGTGTCCTCAGCTCTTCAGGCCGCTGGCGCGGTGCAGCATCCAGTCGACAATGAAATTGATGGCAATGGTCAGCAGCGCGATGGCTGCTGCCGGGATCAGCGGGGTAATGTCGCCAAAGGTGATCAGCGTCGCGTTTTCCTTCACCATCGAGCCCCAGTCAGCGGTGGGCGGCTGAATGCCAATGCCAAGGAAGCTGAGCGCGGCAATGAAGAGAAACACGAAGCAGAAGCGCAAGCCAAACTCTGCAATCAGAGTCGAGGAGATGTTCGGTAGCACCTCGCGACGCAACAACCACAACGTCCCCTCCCCGCGCAGCTGGGCGGCCTGGATGAAATCCTGGCTGACCACATTCATTGCCGCGGCGCGCGACAGGCGAAACACCGGCGCGATGTAGATCACCGCGATAACGCCCACCATGTTGGGGATAGAAGGACCGACAATGGCCAACAGCATCAGCGCAAGGATCAGCGGCGGAACGGCCATCAACACGTCGATTACCCGCGACAGGATCTGGTCTATCCAGCCGCCCTTCAGCGCGGCCACCATGCCCAGAGCCGCGCCTGCGGTGAAGGCGATGCCGGTGGTCAGCAGCGCCAAACCGACGGTATTGCGGGCGCCGTAGATCATCCGCGACAGCATGTCCCGGCCCAGATTGTCGGTGCCGAGCGGGAAGGCGGCGCTCCAGGGTTCGTATTCGACCCCGACGATTTCGGTTTCCCCGTAGGGCGCCAATAGCGGGGCAAACACCCCAGTAACCAATACGGCAGCCAGGATCAGCATTCCCAGCAACGCGGTAGGCGGGGCGGATTTGAGGGTTTTCAAGTCTGCGCTCCTTTATCGTGCGTGCCGCAGGCGCGGGTTGGACAGGATCGACAGGATGTCGGCCAGCACATTCAGGGTGATGTAAGTGCCGGCAAAAAACAGGCCGACAGCCTGCACGACCGGGAAATCGCGGCTGGCAACGGCATCGACCAAAAGCTGCCCCAAGCCCGGGTAGGAGAACACGACCTCCACCACGACAACACCGACGATCAGGTAGGCGAGATTCAGCGCCACCACGTTGATGATCGGTGCCAGCGCATTGGGCAGCGCATGCAGCACGATGACCCGCCAGCGCGGCACGCCCTTCAGTCGGGCCATCTCGATGTAAGGGGCCGCCAGCACGTTGATGATGGCCGCGCGCGTCATTCGCATCATGTGGGCGATGACCACCAGGATCAGGGTCAGCGCAGGCAGGAAGCTGCGGTAGAGCGCATCGCCGAAGGAGGAAGCCTCATCAATGCGGGCGAGCGTCGGAAACCAGCCCATGCGGATCGACAGGAACAGAACCAGCAGGTAGGCGACAAAGAACTCCGGCATCGAGATCGCACCGAGGGCGCCGACATTGACGCTGCGGTCGAACAGCGAATTTCGCCACAGCGCGCTGAGCAGTCCCAGCAGGATCGCCACAGGAACCGCGATTACGGCGGCGTAACAGGCAAGGAACATGGTATTTGTCAGGCGCGTGGACAGCAAATCCGCAACTGCCCGCTGCGACGCCATCGAGGTGCCAAAGTCCCCCTGCGCGGCGGCCGCCAGCCAGTCAAGGTAGCGCAGATGCGCAGGCTGGTCCAAGCCGAGTTCGGCGCGGAAGGCGGCCAGCGTTTCCGGTGTGGCGGACTGGCCGAGGATCTGTTGGGCAAGATCACCCGGCAGCAGTTCGACGCCGACAAACATCAGCGCAGAGACTGCCAGCAGCGTCACGGCGCCAAGGGCCAGTCGGCTGAAGATCAGCTTCATCAATGGGGGCAATTCAAAGCCTCCTGTTAAGTCGCGACAGAAAACACGCCTGCATGAGGCCGCCCAGCCAGGCCGCCTCATGCATTTGCAGCTCTGGAGGACGGATCAGGCCATCCACCAGCGCTCGATGAACCGGATGCTGTCCAGATCCCACATTTCCGAGATCCGCTCGGGGGTCTGCACCTTGGTGCTCATCGCCGAGACATACTGGCCGAAAGCCGGGATCAGCGCCCCACCGTCGGCCTGGCACAGCTGCTGCATCTCGCCATAGATCTCGGCGCGCAATCCCTGGTCCAGCTGCGACCGACCTTCGGCCAAGAGCTGGTTGAAGCGCTCGTTTTTCCAGCTGGTGTCATTCCAGTCGGCGGTGGCGGCATAACCGGCAGAGAACATCAGATCCGGTGTCGGACGGCCGCCCCAGTAGCTGCAGCAGAAGGGCTTTTGCAGCCAGACGTTGGACCAGTAGCCGTCATCGGGCTCGCGCGCGATCTTCAGATTGATGCCCGCGCCCTTGGCCGCCTCGGAGAACAGCACAGACGCATCGACTGCGCCGTTAAAGGCCGCATCTGCGGTGTGCAGCGCCACATCCAGGCTGCTGAGTCCGGACTTGGACAGGTAGTGCTTCGCCTTGTCGGGATCATAGGCGTGCTGTTCCAGATCGGCGTTGTAATAGGGCATGGACGACGCGATCGGGTGGTCATTGCCTACCGTGCCAAAGCCCTTCAGCACCTTCTGCACGATCGCCTCGCGGTCAATTGCGTGCTTCAACGCCAGGCGCACGTTCACGTCGTCAAACGGCGCTGCGGTCACCTGCATCGGCATGGTGTAATGCAGGGTGCCGTTCTGGGTGTGGATCTTGATGTTGCGGTTGCGTTTCAGCAAGTGGATGGTCTTGAGGTCCGGGCGGTCGATCAGATCGACCTCGCCGGTCATCAGCGCGTTCATCCGTGCCGCCGGATCGCCAACCTTCAGCAGCACCACCTTGTCAAAATGGGCCCGCCCAACCTTCCAGTAATCGTCGCGGCGCTTCAGTTCGATACGCACGCCCGGCTCAAAAGCCTCGATCACATAGCCACCAGTACCGATCCGACTTTCAGGGTCGATGGAGCCATCTTTGTTCTGCCGGATGGTCAGGTGGTAGTCATTGAAGATGAAAGGGAAATCAGCATTGCCGTCATCCAGCTCAAAGATCACCACCTTGTCGCCGTCAGCGCGGATGTCCTTTATCTGCGCCAGCAGCGGCTTCACGCCTGACTTGGAGTCCGGCCCCATATGATGACGGATCGAAGAGATCACATCGACAGCCGAGACGGTCTTGCCGTCCGAGAATGTGGCGTCATCGCGCAACCGGAACGTCCAGACACGCGCGTCCGGGGTCGCCTCGTAGCTTTCGGCGAGATCCGGCTGGGCCGAGCCATCCGGGGCGATTTCCACCAGGGTCGAGAACACCGCATAGCTGGTGGCGAACATGAAGTCGTTTGCGTAGGTCGCCGGGTCCAGAGAATCCGAAGTGCTGCCTTGGGTATAGCCCACCCGCAGGGTTCCGCCCTTCTTGGGCTCTGCGGCGTGGGCGCGGGTGTTCAGACCCAGCCCCAGGGCCATCCCGCCCGCCGCGGCGCCCGCCAGAAAACCGCGACGGGTCGGTGCCGCCAGGGCGGTGGTGGTCTTCAGCATCATGTTCCTCCTCCTTGGGAAATGCCTCTTTGCAGCGCCTTACACTGCAAGTGTGATAGATTTTGAACGGGTATAGGCGTCGAGCCCCTCCAGCCCTTTTTCGCGGCCGAACCCGGATTTCCGGTTGCCGCCAAAGGGCAGCTCGATCCCTCCCGCCCAATAATCGTTGACGGTGACCTGCCCCGCATCGACACGCTGTGCCATACGTAGCGCGGTGGACATGTCGTTGGTATAGATACCGGCCGCCAGGGCAAAATCGGTGCCATTGGCAAGGCTCAAAGCTTCTTCTTCACTTTCAAAGATCTGCACGGCGAGAACGGGTCCAAATATCTCTTGCAGCACCGCATCATCGCTCGCGCTGAGGTTATCCAGAATGGTTGGCTCGTAGAACCAGCCCTTACCAGTTTCCGGGTCCGTAGCCGTGTTGCCACCGGTGACGATCTCGACACCCCGGGCGCGAGCGCGCTCAACGTGCCCCGCGATCTGCTCCAGATGGCGTTCGGAGTTGACGGCCCCCATGTCCGGGTTGCGCAGCCCATGGCCAAAACGCACGCCTTGCGCCTTTTTGGCCAACCGTTCCAGAACCTCGGCGTGCAGATCACGGTGGATCACCAACCGCGATCCGGCCGAGCAGATCTGCCCAGAGTTCGAAAAAATGGCCCAGAGTGCGCCCTCGGCCACATCCTCCGGATCGGCATCGGCAAAGGCGATGAGCGGCGACTTGCCCCCCAGTTCCAGCGTCAGCCCAGTCACATTCGGGGCCACGTTCTGCATCACGCCCACGCCGGTCGCAACCGAACCAGTGAAGGTCACGTGCCGCACCCGAGGGTCGGTGACCAGCGGCGCACCGGCCTCGATGCCGGTGCCGGTGACCACGTTGACGACCCCGGCAGGCACGCCCGCGCGTAGCAGCAGTTCGGCAATCATCAGCGCGGTAAAGGGCGTGGTTTCCGCCGGTTTCACCACCGCCGAACAGCCCGCCGCCAGCGCCGGGGCGATGCCGCGTACCAGCGTCGAGGTCGGATAGTTCCACGGCACGATATGCGCGGTCACACCCACTGGCCCTCGCAGGGTGAAGGCGGCGTTTCCGTTGCCAAGGTTGACGCTGCGCCCGTCCAGCTTGTCCGCCGCGCCTGCGTAGTATTCGAACAGACGTGCCGAACCCGCAACATCGCCCTGCGCCTCAGCCAGCGTCTTGCCGCTGTCAAGGCTTTCGATCACCGCCAGCCTGTCCGCCTCGGCGCGCATCAGGCGCGCGACCTCGTTCAGGATGGCGCAGCGACGAGCGGGCGGCGTGTTGCGCCAGACCTCGAAGCCTTCGGCGGCGCTGGTCACGGCGCGGTCCACATCGGCCGCGGTGCCGGCGGCAAAATCGGCAAAGGCTTCGCCGGTGCCGGGATCGAAGCTTTCCATGCGGTTGCCGCTGTCGGCCGCTAAGAATGCGCCATCGATGAAATGGTCGCGCGGCAGATCCGGCAGGGTGCCGGTTTCGAAATAGGTGGAAATCATCCGGTCGGAGGTCATCATGCGTCCTCGCTGCATTTGTAGGTGGATTTGGCCAGCCACTCGGGGCAGATCTCGACGCCCCAACCGGGGGCATCACTCACAACCGCCTGACCGTCCGTGATGGTGAAGGGATCGTTGCGGAACAACTCGCGCTGCCAGGGATAGTAGTCGTCGCCCTCGATCGAGAATTCCAGATAGCGGCCGGGATTGGGCACCGCGCGTAACAGATGCATGGTGAACAGAGTCACCAGCGACAGGTTGGCCGCATGCGGGGTGCAAGGCAGCCCGGCGGCATGGCCCATGCGGGCGACCTCCATGCTGCGCACCATGCCGCCCAGGTACAGAATATCGGGCTGAATGATGTCGACCGCGCGCATCGCAACGATCCGCTTCCACTGCTGCAGGTCCCAGTCCTGCTCGCCACCCGCCACGTCGATGGACAATTCGCGGGTGACTTCGGCGGTCTGTTCCAGCTCCCAATAGGGGCAAGGCTCCTCGAAATGTTCGTAACCGTTGGCCTCCAGCATCCGCCCGACCTCGATCGCGCGGGCGGGGCCAAACCCCGAGTTGCCGTCAACCAGCAACGCCGCATCCGGTCCCATGGCCTTGCGGATAGCCGGGATGATCGCCTCGGTACGTCCCTCCCATTCGTCCCGATCCTGGCCACATTCGGCGCCGACCCGCACCTTGAAGGCATCAAAACCATGGTCATCGCGAAGGCGCCGCAGGCGCGTGGCCTCATCCTCGGGCGTGATGTCGCGCCGCATCGAGGAGGCATAGGCCCGCAGCGGCCCTGCCGTGCCGCCCAGCAGTTCAGCCACGGGCTTTCCCGCCGCCTTGCCGCGCCAGTCCCAGACCGCGGTGTCCAGTCCCGCCATGGCCCGGCGCAGATAGGTTCCAGGGAACTTGTGCTCGCGCAGCGGGACCTCGGCGATCACGTCCTCCAGCGCATCCATACCGCGCCCCAGCGCCCAAGGCGCCACCTGCCGGTGCAGGATCTCGCAGGTCAGATCGCTGCTGTAGGTGGACACCTGCCCCCAGCCGGTGCTGCCGTCCTCTGCGGTGACCCGCACAAAGCCGACCAGCGGCGTGCAGAAGGTCTCGATCCGGCGGATCCGCGGACCGGTGTCGTCCTTGCTGCGAACGTTGGCGACCGGCACCGCGCCGGACATGGAATAAGGCGTGCTCATGCGTCCTCCAGAATGAGATCAGCGGCGCGGTACGCCAGCATCATGGTCGGGGCATTGGTATTGCCCGAGGTCAGATTGGGAAAAACCGAGGCATCGACGACGCGCAGCCCCTGCACCCCATGCACCTTCAAGCGCGGACTGACCACCGCGTCCTGCGCATCCCGCCCCATGCGGCAGGTGCCGACAGGGTGAAAGACGGTGCCGCAACGCTCGCGGAAATCGTCCAGGATCTGCGCATCGTCCATACGCCGCAGATCCGGCTCCATCGCCGTGTCCACCAACCTGTCCAGTGCGGCAGTCGTAATCAGTCGCTGGCACAGGCGCCCGCCGGCCACGACCTGCGCGCGATCCTCCGCGGTCGCAAGCGAATTGGGGCGGATGCGGGGCGGGGCCGCCGGGTCAGCGGCACTGATGTCGATACGACCACGGCTGGTGGGTCGAGCCGGCTGAAATCCGATAATGAAGCCCGGAAACGGGTCCGGCTGCACCACCGTACGCCTGCCGTTCGGCGTCGTGGTATAGGTGACCGGGTTGAAATACAGCTGCTGGTCAGGGTGGCGCTGATCCGGACCGGAGCGGAAATAGCCGCCGCACTGATTGACCGACAGGGCCAGCGGTCCACGCCGGGTCAACGCATATTGCAGCGCAGCGCGAACCTTGCCCGTGAAGGGGCGCAGCATATTGTTCAATGTGGGTTCAGTTGCTCGGAAATAGTAGTTGATGCCCAAGTGGTCCTGCAGGTTTCCACCCACATGCGGCGCTGCAAGTCGCGGCGTGATCCCATGAGATTTGAGAACCTCCGCGGGACCAATCCCCGACAGTTGCAAAAGCTGCGGCGAGCCCACGGCCCCGGCTGAAAGAATGATTTCACGACCAGCTTTCAGTGTACGTCGCTTGCCCTTATGCAGCACCTGAACGGCAGCCGCGCGTTGACCTTCGAAAACGATCCGCTCTGCCAGTACCCCGGTCATCAGCGCGACATTTGAGCGCCTCAACGCCGGTTTCAGGAACGCCCGCGCCGAATGCATCCGACGGCCGCCCCGCGTGTTGATCCGATAGATCGCCGCGCCCTCGTTTGCAGCACCGTTGATATCGTCCGTGGACGGCAGGCCAAGTTCCTGAGCAGCCGCAAAGAAATGCCGGTTTGCAGGATGGATCTGATCCGAGACATCCTGAACATGCAGCGGCCCTTCGCCCTGCAACGTCCCGTCCGCATCGCTGCGGCTTTCCATCGCTTCGTAGGTCTGGCGAACAGTCTCCCAATCCCAGCCCTCTGCCCCGGCGTCGGCCCAGTCGTCGAAATCCCGGGGCAGCCCGCGGGCATAGACCAGCGCGTTTATCGCGCCAGAGCCGCCGACCACCTTGCCCCGTGGCCAATACCCGCTTCGCCCTGCGAGGGCTTCTTCCGGTTCGGTCTGGAATTTCCAGTTGACCTTAGGATCAAAGAAAGTCTTGCCGTAGCCCAGTGGTAGCGCAATCCACGGCGACCAGCCTCGACCACCGGCCTCCAGCACCAGCACCTTGTGACGTCCCGAAGCGCTCAGCCGGTCCGCCAGCACGCAGCCGGCGGATCCTGCTCCGATGATTATGTAGTCGTACTCCGCCACTGCGCCCTGCCTGATACTGGTGTTGTCGCACGAGCGTTACAAACCTCTCGGTCAAATCCAAAACGAAAAAAAATTCGTGATAGCCTTAAAAAAATTCGCAGAGCCGATAATGTAGGGAAATGTACAAAGAGCTTCCCCCCTTGCCGTGGCTACGTGCCTTCGACGCCAGCGCCCGCCTCGGAAATTTCACCCTCGCCGCCGAGGAGTTAGGTCTGACGCCCTCTGCAGTCAGCTATCAGGTACGGGGCCTTGAAGCGCAGCTCGGTCACAAGCTGTTTCGACGGGAGCGCAAGGCACTTGTGCTGACGCGGTTGGGTCAGGCCTACAGGCCAGTGGTGGCCAAGGCATTTGCCGATCTCGATGCCACGACCTCAAACCTGTTTGGCAAGGGCGCCGAGGCAGAAATAACCCTGCGCTGTGTCAGTTCACTAAACTTGCTGTGGTTGGTCCCCCGATTGGAGCATTTCAGGGGCGCGCATCCGGACAGTCGCCTGCGGGTTCTGTCGGCATCCTGGGCCGAACTCGCGGATGGCGAGGAGATCGACGTTGATATCCGCTACGGCGATGGCAACTGGTCCGACGGGGAAGTGCTGCCGCTTATGACCAACGAAGTCATCGCTGTCTGTGCCCCTGCCCTGCGTACCCACGGTGGCCCAAACGCATTGGCACAGGGGCCGTTGATAGAACTGGCGGGCGTCGTCGACACATGGCGGCATTTCTTCGCCCTGCATGCCCCTGATTGCCAGATGGACGAGCCTGCCTACAAGGTTGACCAGTCCCTGATCGCGTTGGAACTGGCAAGCCGTGGTCAAGGGACCGCCTTGGTGGCCGAGGTCTTCGCCAGACCCTACCTGGAGCGTGGCACCCTTGTTCAGGCCAGCGAGCTTACGCTGCCACCGCGACAGGGGCACTATCTGGTGCTCCCCAAGAAACGCAATCGGTTCCGGCCGGAAGTTTCCGCGTTGGTCGCGTGGCTACAGGATCAGGCGAGCTGTTCCGCAATTGCCTGAACTTGAACGACCCAGAATAATCTTGCCCCGACGCCCGTCAGCGAAAGTCTGACGAGGATGCCAGCTCGACAAAGGCTTTGACCAACCGAAGCCGCGCCCTGTCTTTCGGTGCAACAACCGCAGTCTCATGCCTATGCGACAATTCGGCGACGGGCAATTCCACCAACCCACGCGCGATCAATCCGCTGTTGCCAAGGAAGATGGCGACGCCAGCGCCCTGCAGCACCGCCTCGCACATGAGCGGAAAGGTGGTGATCTTTATGGTGCGATGAAACTCGCACCCGTGTTTTACCAGAGCTTCGCGGACCACGCGTTCCGTCAGTGAGCCGCTTTCCGGAAGGATGACCGTTTCCTTGGCCAGATCCTCGAACCGCAGCACTTCGCGGTTTGCCAGCGGCGAGGACGGGTGCAGATAGGCGGCATAGCGAACAGTCTGGACCGGAACCCGCTCCCAATCGTCGGTTTTTGGGGGATCGGTGATCAACCCGACATCCGCTTTCCTTTCCCGCAGCAATCGCACTGCCGTCGTCCATGCGTATACACCAAAGTCTATTTCGACATCAGGGTAGCTTTGCCGGAACAGGCTGATCGCCCTTAGAGCGGGCAGAGGGGCATTCGCAATGACCTTGATATGTCCGCGCGCCATGGCTTCAAAGCCTTCAAGACGTTCGCTGATTTCGGAATCCAGCGCGACCAGACGGTCGGCGAGATCATAGAACTCCTGCCCTGTTCGCGTCAGCGAAATGCCATCCCGGCTGCGCAACAACAGCTGCGATCCGACCTGTTTTTCCAGTTTAGCCACATGTTGCGTAACCGCGGATTGCGACACCCCGAGCCGCGTCGCCGCGGCCGAGAAACTGCCCGCGCGCACGACGTAGGCAAAGGCAACGAACTGGTGATGGTTGGCGCGCATGGTATCGGTCCCTTTTGGCCGCACTCCTAGCTGCCATTAGTCTCACTTATATGACGTCACAAAAGTGAAGGCTCAGCTTCTTACACCGCCTCCATCAGACGGAGGAATCAGATGACCGAGCTGAGCATAGTGAACGTGACGAAACGCTTTGATGAGACGGATGTGCTCAAAGGTGTTTCACTGGATATTGCAGACGGAGAGTTCGTCTCTCTGGTCGGCCCGTCCGGCTGCGGCAAATCCACCTTGCTGCGTATCATCGCCGGGCTGGAGGCACAGACCAGCGGCGATATCCGAATTGCGGGCCAGTCGGTTGTCGACCGACGGGCCGCCGATCGCAACCTTTCAATGGTCTTTCAATCATACGCGCTCTACCCACATCTCAGCGTTGCGGACAACATTGCCGTGCCGCTGAAGATGCGCCGGTTGAGCAGGCTCCAGCGCCTGCCCCTGGCGGCTCGGCTGCTGCCGTCGGGTCGCGCCGCTAGCCGCAAAATCGAATACGACGTCCATCAAGCGGCGAAGATGCTGGAGATCGAGCATCTCCTGAACCGCAAACCCGGGCAGCTCTCGGGCGGGCAACGCCAACGGGTTGCCTTGGGGCGGGCCCTGGTCCGGGAACCCGCGGCCTTCCTTCTGGACGAACCGCTCTCCAACCTCGACGCCAAGCTGCGGGTGCAGACCCGGGCGGAAATCGCGCAGCTGCATCGCCGACTGCGGGCCACCTTTGTCTATGTGACCCACGATCAGGTGGAAGCGATGACGATGTCAGACCGGATCGCGGTGATGATGGGGGGGCGCATCCTGCAATGCGCAACACCAGAAACCATTTACGAAGATCCTGACCACATCGACGTGGCGGAGTTCATCGGCGCTCACAAGATCAACATCCTCCCCGTGGAGATCGCTGATGACGGCCAACTGCACCTGTTGGACCGCCGCTTGGAGCTCTCGGTCGTCGGCGTCGGCCGTGGCGTGGGCTCGCTGGGCCTGCGTCCCGAAGCGCTGCGGCTTGCGGGTGAGAATGCCCCGATCCGTGGCCATGTCGTACACCGCGAAAACCTTGGCGCGGAGCTTTTCGTACAAGTCGAAGTCGCAGCTTTGAAAGAGCGCGTCACACTGCGAGCGAACCCCGAGCAACGCCGTGCGCTTCAACTTGGCTCACCGGTGGGGTTGGAATTCGATCCTGCAAAAGCCCTGCTGTTCGATCCCCATGGCAAGCGCCTGCGGCAGCTGCGCCCGACGTTCGCCGCAAAACCCGAGGTCGCGTAACATGCCTGCACCTGACGTCCCATCCGCCGGGAAGGCGAGCACGCCCCCGCCGACCCCTACCAATTCCGCCCCAGTAATCAGAGATTATCGAGCGGCTTGGACCCTGACTGGTCCCGCACTGATCCTGATGGTCCTGATCCTACTGGTACCGGTCGCTATCGCGGGCTGGCTTTCCTTCACCGACTACTCGCTGGGCAACGACAGCTTCAACTGGATCGGCAGCGCGAACTACGAAAAGCTGTTCACGCGCGCCTCCTATGAAAAGATGTTCATCGCAACGCTGACGTATGTTGTCACCGTCGTGCCCCTATCCGTCGCCTTGGGACTGGGGGCGGCCATTCTAATCCACTCTCTGGGGCGGTTCGGCGCCCTCTACAAGACGATCTATTTTCTGCCCGTGATGGCCACGCTGCTGGCGATGTCAATCGCCTGGGAGTTCATGCTGCACCCAACTATCGGGATGCTCAACCGGACGCTGGAACTGGGCTGCGGGACGTTTCTGGAACGGGTCTGGCCCTTCCTCGCCAACGGCTGCGCGGATCGCTTTCCGGTCTGGCTCGGAGATAAGCGTTACGCCATCTGGGTGATCTGCTTCATCGGAGTCTGGCAGGGGTTCGGCTTCAACATGGTGCTCTATCTGGCCGGGCTGACCTCCGTCCATCGTGAGCTGTACCACGCTGCGGAAATGGATGGCGCCCGATCCGCATGGGACCGGTTCCGTCTTGTAACCTGGCCAGCGCTCGGCCCCACCACCGTTTTCGTTGTCACCATCACCTGCATCCGCGCCTTTCAGGTCTTTGATACGGTCGAAGCCTTCTGGCCCCAGGGCGGCGGGCCCAACAAGTCAACCTACGTGATGATGTTCGCCATCTTCGAGAAAGGCGTGCAACAGAACCTGATCGGGATCGGCTCCGCCATCACCATGCTGTTTCTGACGTTCGTCATGTTCCTGACACTCATCCAACGCTGGCTGGTCGAAAGAAAGGTCCATTACTGATGACACGCGACTGGTGGAAACATCTGATCCTGATCCTTGGCATTATCGTCGTCATCGCGCCCTTCTACCTGATGGTCAGCTATTCTTTCAAATCCCCCGGTGAAATCGAGAGGGGGGAAGGCGGCTTCTTTGGTCGGCAGGAGCTGATGGTCGATGAACGCTGTGTCAGCCTGCGTGCACCTGACCGCAAGGATATCGCAGCAGCCAGCCAACGCTTTCCCGGCCAGACCGAAAATGCGATTCGAACCGCTCTGATCGCCGAGGCGAAGAGCGCCTGCTCCATGCGGCCGGTTGTGTTCAATTACACCAAGGCGTTCTCGGAAGCGCCACTGCTGCGCTACCTGCTGAACGGGATCGCGGTGACGGTGTCGATCTTTCTGATCCAGGCAGTTGTGGCGCTGCCTGCGGCCTATGCCTTGGCCAAGCTGAAATTCTGGGGACGGGAGGCGGTGTTCGGCCTGGTGCTGTTCTGTTTGCTGATCCCGGTCCATGCCATCGCGCTGCCGCTCTACATAATCCTGGCGAAACTTGGTCTGACCAACACCTATGCGGCGCTTGTGGTGCCATGGACCATCAGCGTTTTCGGGATCTTCCTGATGCGGCAGTTCTTCATGACGGTCCCCGATGACCTGATCGATGCCGCGCGCATGGACGGGATGGGCGAATTCGCAATTGTGTGGCGCGTGATGTTGCCCACGGCCATCCCCGCACTGCTGGCCTTCGCCATCTTCTCGATCGTTGCACATTGGAACGACTACTTCTGGCCGCGCATCGTGGTGACGGGCAACCGGGATCTGTTCACCCCGCCGCTGGGGCTCCGCGAATTCAAGGGAGACGGTGACGGATCCTACTTCGGCCCGATGATGGCCACCGCCACCGTCATCGTCACGCCGCTGATCGTTGCCTTCCTGCTGGCACAGAAGCGGTTCATCGAAGGCATCACCCTGAGCGGAATGAAGTGAGTTACGGGTGCGGCACGCGCCGCACCCTCCCGAAATCCCGACCGGGATCATAGCAGAGCGCGCTTTGCCAAACACCTGCGCTCCAATCCAGGAATGAGAGGAAGAGTTCCATGAAACCCACCCTGCCCGCAATCGCCCTTGCGGTATCCGCCTCTGCCGCGATGGCCCAGGACACCGTGACCATCGAGTTCGCCTACCCCTACAGCCACCTGTTTGACGTCACCTACGAGGCGATGATGCCCGAGTTCAAGGCAGCGCATCCCAACATCGAGGTGAAGTTTCGCGCCACTTATGACTCCTATGAGGACGGCACCAACACGATCCTGCGCGAAGCCGTTTCGGGAAACCTGCCCGACGTGACAATGCAGGGTCTGAACCGTCAGCAGATCCTGGTCGAAAAAGGCATCGCCAAATCGCTGGACCTGTTCATTGCCGACGAAGCGGATTTCGCCAAAGACGGCTATCACGATGCCATGCTCTCCCTCTCGACCTTTGACGGAGCGGTCTACGGCCTGCCATTTTCGGTCTCGCTGCCGGTCGGTTACTACAACATGGATATCCTGCGCAAAGCAGGGGTTGACGCGTTGCCCGAGACCTGGGACGAGGTCATCGCAGCCTGCGAAACCATGAAAGCCGAAGGGGTGGACAACCCGATCTTCTGGGGCTGGAACGTTACCGGAAACTGGTTTCTGCAAGCGCTGATGTGGTCGCAGGACGAGGCGATCGTCGAAAACGGGGCCGTGACCATGGACAGCCCCGAGGCCCTGGCAGCCCTCCAGCAGATGCAGGAGATCTTCACCCGGTGCGACATGCAGAACCTGGATTGGAAAGCCGCTCTGGCCTCCTTTTCCGCCGGGGAAATTGGCATGATGTTCTGGTCGACGTCGGCTTTGGGCGCTGTCGAACGGTCACAAGGCGACTTTCAACTGGTCACCGGCCCCTTCCCGGGCATGGGGACGCCCCCCAAGGGACTGCCTGCTGGCGGCAACGCAGCGATGCTGACCTCGACTTCCGACGATCCCGAGGTGCAAAAGGCAGCCTGGGCCTGGCTGAAATTCATCACCTCGGGCAGCGGCGCAGCCGAAGTTGCCAAGACCACCGGCTACATGCCGCCGAACAAAGCCGCAAACGAGGTGATCCTCGCCGACTTCTACGAACGCAACCCCAACAAGCAGACCGCAGTGGACCAACTGCCGCTTCTGCGCGATTGGCAGGCCTATCCCGGCACCAACGGGCTGGCCATCACCCAGGTGATCTATGACGGGATCGAACGGCTCGTCACCGGGGACGCCACCGACATGGAAGCGCTGCAAGAAGAGCTGGTCGACGAAATCTCTGACCTGCTGCCGAACAGCTAATGATACAGCCCGGCCGCGCCAAGGCCACTTGCGCGGTCGGGCCCTCGAGTGACCAGAGCAAACACATGAAAATCATTCACATTTCCGATATCCACCTGACCGTCCCGGGCGAAGAGATGGGCGGCCTCGACCCGCATGTGCGCTTTAATCAGGCGCTGAGGCATGTGGCCGAACACCATCCCGACGCTGCCCGGATCGTCATCACTGGTGATCTGGCGCATTGGGGGGAGCGCGCCGCCTATGAAGCTCTGAAAACGGCCATATCAGGTCTGAACATCCCCGTCCGCCTGATGATTGGCAACCACGATGACCGCGCCCAATTCCGTGCCGTCTTTGGCGATCACCCCATCGATCCGCACGGGTTCGTCAATCATGCCGAGACGGTCGGCGAAACCCGTTTCATCTACCTCGACAGCGTGGGCGAGCGAACGCATGCAGGTCATTTTTGCTCTGCCCGCCGCGCTTGGTTGGCGGCCGAGCTGGAAAGCTGCGCGCGTGCAAGGATCTTCCTGCATCACAACCCGATGCCGCTGGGGCTGCCAGCCGAGGACAAAATCGCACTTATCGCAGAGCACCGTGCGCCACTCCATGCGCTGATCCGCCAGCATGCTGCAAAGATTGACTACATCCATTTTGGCCATGTTCACGCGCCTGTTCACGGCGTCTTTGCAGGTGTGCCGTTTGCCAGCGTGCCCTCGACCGGCAACCAGTCGTTGCCCGACATGAACGAAAGCGAATTTCTGCAGGGCGCACCGATGGCCCCCGCCTATTTCGTGATATGCACTGAAGGAAAAGACACCACGATACACCAAATTCCCTTTGCCTGGGATGGACCGATCACCCGAACAGGCACCGGATGGGAGGATTGGGCCAAACCCACTGTCGCCGCTGAATAAAAATTCGGCACGCACGGCTGATATCCGCAGGAACCCGTAAATTGCGATACACGTCCGGGAGTTGTTGGGGTAACGGAACTTCATGGATATCGTTGTCGTCACCACCATTATCGCATCGTTGTTTCTTGTAATTGGCGTGGCCGAACCGCTGGCCGCACGACTGCGATTGCCTTACAGCGTGATCCTCGCTGTTTTTGGCAGCCTGATCGCAATCGCTGCGGCCTTTTTCCTGCATACCGAGCTGACCGACGCCCTGAATCCGGTGGCAGAAGCAATTCTCGGCCTGCCGATCCGCTCAAATGTGTTCCTTTACGTGTTTCTGCCAACCTTGTTGTTCCAGGCCACACTCGGCATGGAACTGCGGCGGATGCTGGATGACTGGGTGCCGATCCTCATGCTGGCCGTGGTGGCAGTGGTCGTCGCCACCCTCAGCGTGGGATATGCGCTGGCTTGGGTGAGCGCCCTGCCGCTCGCCGCGTGCCTGTTGATCGGCTCCATCGTTTCAACCACGGACCCATCTGCAGTTGTCTCGATCTTTCGGTCGATCTCTGCCCCCCGCCGACTGGCGCGCATCATCGAGGGTGAAAGTCTTTTAAACGATGCCGCGGCGATTGCGCTGTTTGGGTTGTTCATGGGGTTCGTCATGCTGGGGCTGCCTGATCCCGATCTGGAAGAGGCCCTGGCCCGGTTCCCGCTTCTGATCCTGGGCGGCGCGGGAACCGGTTGGGCCTTGGCGCGCGCCGCGGTCTGGATCATGGGACTGTTCCGGCGTCACGAGCTGGCGCAGGTCTCCATCTCCGCCGCCCTGCCCTACCTCGCCTATATCATCGCAGAGCAAAGCGTCGGCGCCTCCGGCGTCATCGCGGTTGTCGCCAGTGGTCTCACACTCAATCTCACAGCGCCCGGGAGGTTGCCGCCGCAGGCCTGGGCAAACCTGCGCGAGCTTTGGGATGTGCTGGCCCATTGGGCCGGTGCGTTGATCTTTATCCTCGCTGCGTTGCTGATCCCACGCCTGCTGGAGAAGGTCTCGCTGCAGGAGGTCTTGCTGGTCGGCGTGGTGGTCATTGCAGCAATCGCTGCACGGGCCGTCATCCTGTTTGCGCTGCTGCCGCTTTTGACCAAGGTCAAGCTGTCCCCGAAAGTGGAACGTCCCTACCGGGTCGCGATCCTCTGGGGCGGGCTTCGCGGGGCGGTCACGCTGGCGCTGGCCCTGGCCGTGACCGAGAGCTTTCGCGTGCCCGCGGAGATCCAACGCGTGGTCGGCATCCTCGCCACCGGGTTCACCCTGTTTACGTTGTTGGTACAGGGCACCACCTTGCGTTGGGTGATCGGGCGCCTCGGCCTCGACCAGCTGTCCTCCATTGACCAGGCGCTGTCCCGCCAAGTGGTCGCCGTGGCGCTGCAGACAGTGCGCGAAGATATCGCGCAGACCAACGAGAACTACGAACTCAACCGCGAAACCGTACGCGCCGAGGCCATCCAGTTTGGCGAGCGTCTCGAAGCCGCCGTGAAACGGGCCGAGGACAGCGCCGATATCCTTGATCGCGACCGGATCACCCTTGGGCTGATTGCGCTGGCGGGCCACGAGCGCGACAGCATTCTGGCGCGTCTGCGCGAACAGACGATTTCGGCACGCATGGCTGAAATGGCGCTGGCGAATGCAGACCGCCTGATCGAAGGTGCCCGCTCGCAAGGGCGCAGCGGATACCAACGCGTCGCAAGGCGCAATCTTGCCTATGGCCCGACGTTCCGGATCGCGGGCTGGCTGAATTCCCGGCTTGGCATCTCCGCGCCCTTGGCACGGATCACGGCCGACCGGTTTGAACTCCTGCTCTCTCAAAGGCTTATCCTGCGTGACTTGGGAAGCTTTATAGACAACCGCATCCGCCGCATTCACGGCCGCCGGGTCGCGGAACTGCTGCACGAGTTGCTGACGCGCCGGGTGGACGCGGTGGAGACCGCTCTGGACGGCTTACGCCTGCAATACCCCGGCTATGCCGAGCAGCTGGAACGCCGCTTCATCCGCCGCACCGCACTGCGGCTTGAGGAGCGCGAGTACCTGTCGATGCGCGAGGACGGCTTGGTCGGAGCCGAGGTCTACATGTCGGTTATGCAGGATCTGGAGGCGCGGCGGGCCAAGGCCGAAACGCGCCCCCGGCTTGACATCGCGGTGCAGAAGACCGCGCTGGTCCGTCAATTCCCCCTCTTCGCCGATCTCGACGAGACCGCAACCCGGCGCCTGGCACGGGTTCTGAAAACGCATTACGTCAACGCAGGCAAAGTCATCCTGCGCAAGGACACGCCGGTGCGCAGCGTCTATTTCATCGCCTCCGGTGCCGTGGAGGCAGAAACGGCTGGCCAGGTCGTGCGATTGGGCCGGGGAGACATGTTCGGCCAGATGGCAATTCTGGCAAGGAGAACTCTCCCCACCGAGATCCGGGTCATTGCACCGACAACCCTGCTGGAGCTGGACGAGAACCGCTTCCGCCGCCTGCTGAGCCGCAGCAAGACACTCCGTTCCGCCGTTCAGGAAAGCGCCAGGAAGCGCGGTGTCAGCCTGCCGGACCTTGAATGATATACCCCACGCAGCCCGCCTTGCGGGGGCAATTGACAAACCAGCCGCCAACAGCCAAATGCCGAGGATGAAATACTCCGCCCAACTTCCGCTTGCCTGCTTCAGGACCGTTCTTGTCCTGCTGTTTCTGGTTGCGGGTGGGCTGGGTGAGGCCATTCGACAACCGTATACGCCGGTTGTTCCCAAGGTCGAACAATTGCATTCGGCGACGCTGCAACTGGCAAGCGTCACCGCCAAGGAACGATCGCAAATCCAGCGACCGGACCAGGCAGCGTCAGCCAACGGCAACGCGGCTGATGACGCCCACCTGACCCAGACGGCTGCGCAATTCCCGCCCGTCGAGCGGCTGCTGCTACTGGCCGAAGCCCGGGCACCGCCGCTCTTCGCGCGGGCACTTCGCCGGGCAAATCGCGCCCGAGCGCCCCCGGTCGACATGATCTGACCACGCAGCGATCCGCTCCTGTCTGTGACACGGGGCGCATCGGTGTTTGCCTTCCTCAAAACTCATACGGAAACCGGCAGGGGGACGCGGGGCTATCCGCCCAACTCTGCCGTGGAGAGATCATGCAAAGACCAACCTTTTTGAAACGCCTCGGCGTATGGGGCATCTGCCTGCTCTGCCTGTGGCTCGCCCTCCCCAACGCCTTCTACGGGCAAATGGACGCGCAGGATGCCGACACCAGACACACCACGGAAGCCGCATGGCAACGCCTATTGCCATCCGGACTGATCAACCTCGGCCTTGACCTCCGCGGCGGCGCACATCTACTCGCCGAGGTGGACGTTACCGGCGCAATCGACCAGCGCCTCGCCGCCTTGTGGCCAAGCTTGCGCGACGCGCTGCGGGATGAGGGCGGCCGCACGGTTCAGGTTCGCAAACTCACCGCGCCATCCGGCGTTATGCGCGTCGCTGTCACACCTGCCAGCTTCGCCCCGCGGGCACGGGACGTCGCAACGCGCTTTGCAACCCGCGTCGCGGGGACCTCTGGACCGAGCACCCCGGATCTGGAGATAACGGCCGAAAACGGAATTCTGGAACTGCGCTACAGCGCCGTCGGCAGAGACGCCCTCGCCAACCAGCTGGTAACGCAGAGCCTCGAAACGGTACGACGCCGGATCGACGAGGCCGGAACCCGGGAGCCCACCATCGTTCGACAGGGTAGCGATCGCATCCTGATCGAGGTTCCGGGCTTTTCTGATGCAGACGCGCTGAAGGCTCTGATCGGGACCACTGCGCAACTCTCGTTCCACGCCGTCTTGCCAGCGAGCGAAACCGCACTGGGCGACGCCTTGATGCTGCCGGATGCAACGAACCCCGCCGTCACCTATCGCGTTGACCCAAGGCCGGTCGTGTCGGGCGAACAACTGACCGATGCGCAGGCAAGCTTTGATCCGAACGGGCGCCCGGCGGTCTCCTTCCGGTTTGATACAGCTGGGGCCCTTGCGTTTGGAGACTTCACCGCCGGGCACGTCGGCAGCCCATTTGCCATCGTGTTGGACAACACCGTTCTGTCAGCGCCAGTCATCCAGTCGCATATTGCCGGTGGCAGCGGCATAATCACCGGCCAGTTCACGGTCGAGGAGACATCGCAGCTCGCAACCTTGCTTCGAGCCGGATCCCTTCCGGCAGAGCTGACATTCCTGGAAGAAAAGACCGTTGGCCCAGAGCTGGGCAGCGACAGTGTCGCAGCCGGGGTGCGCGCAGCCTTGATCGGGCTGGCCGCCGTCTGTGCCCTGATGGTAGCCTGCTACGGTGGCTTGGGTCTGGTTGCCGTGGCCGCGCTGGCCATCAACATGGTGATCCTCGTCGCCGTGCTGACCCTTGTGGGCGCAACCCTGACCCTGCCGGGCATTGCCGGCATCGTCCTGACAATGGGAATGGCGGTCGACGCCAATGTCCTCATCTTCGAGCGGATACGCGAGGAACTGCGCCGCGAACGCAACCTGTGGCGGGCCGTCGGCAACGGCTTTGACAATGCATTTTCGTCAATCCTGGACGCCAACCTGACCGGACTGCTGACTGCCGGGTTGATGTTCTGGCTCGGCGCAGGCCCGGTGCGTGGCTTTGCGATAACCTTGGGGCTGGGCATTCTGACTTCCATGTTCACGGCTCTGGTCGTCACGAAACTCATCCTGCAAAGCTGGCTGGAGTGGCGTCGGCCCAAGGAATTGCCCATGCGGGGGGGCCTCGGCTTTCTTGAGCGGCGCCATGTGATCGACTTCTTCCGGCTGCAAAAGGTCACTTTCGGTGCCTCGCTCACAGCCGTGCTGGCCTCGCTCCTGGTGATCGGAATGGTCGGGTTGAACTTGGGCATCGATTTCACCGGCGGCACCAGTTTGCGCATCGAAACACCGCATGCATTACACCTTGATGCCTATCGTGACGTGCTGAACAACATGGGCTTGGCCGATGTCTCTGTCACTGAGGTGTTTTCAGCGGGCAATGTCGACAACGCGAACGTCGCCAACCTCCGCCTCGCCGCAGCAGGCGAGGAAGGGGCGGTGCTATCCTCTGATCAATTGCAGGAGGTCCGCGCTGCGTTGCTGACCGTCGATCCGGACATTCGCTTCACCGCAAGCGAAAGCATCGGGGGCAAGGTGTCACCAGAACTGGTGCGCGCGGCCGTGCTGGCAGTATCGGGCGGTGTTCTGTCGATACTCGGCTACGTCTGGATGCGCTTTGAATGGCAGTTTGCCGTGGGGGCCGTCATCGCGCTTGGGCATGATGTGTTGCTGACGCTGGGCCTGTTTGCCTTACTCGGTCTGAAGGTTGATCTGGCATTCGTGGCCGCGGTCCTCACCATCCTTGGATATTCGATCAATGACACGGTGGTCGTCTTCGATCGGGTGCGTGAAAACCTGCGGCGCCATAGTTCATTGCCCTTGCGCGACATCCTCAACCTGTCCGCCTGTGAAACGCTGAGCCGCACGATCCTCACTTCGGCAACCACATTGGCAGCCTTGCTGGCCCTGCTGGTGTTCGGCGGTGACGTCATCCGCAGCTTTGCGCTGGCCATTGCTTTTGGTGTCGTGGTGGGGACCTATTCGTCGATCTATGTCGCCAAAAACATTGTTCTGATCCTTGGGGTTGACCGGAGACACCCCGAAGCCCGCAGACCGAAAGGGAAATTCGACCACATCGAAGCCTAGCCTTCCGCTTGACCGCAACCTCAAGGGGGCAGGCTGCCGAAGCACAGGTCAATTGTCATCTGACAAGCCCAACCTGGCCCTTCCGGGCGCGCTGACACAACACGCGAACGGCAATTCATGTTGCCGTTCGCTTTCGCCTCCCCTTGCCGACGGCTCGGCCAACCTTGTCGACCCAGCCCTTCCGCTTCCAATGCTGCGGAAGGGCAGTGTTTCGTCAAAGAGGGCGCCGCAGCACGCCTGCCGCAGGCAGCAGGCCAACCTCCGTCTGTACCGGCTCAGCGCGATGGTTGAACCAGAACTCCTCCGTGGCAGTGCGGCGGGTTCGCACCCCTTCCGGCATTGAGCGCAAGGCCAGACCCGCCGCCTCCGCCAGAACCGCGATCAGACGGTCAAGCCCGGCCGCGTCGAGCCAGCCTCCACAATAGGTCTGTCGACCTTCCCGAAGCGCAACCGGAGCACCGGCCTCGGTTTCCAACACCACTTCGGCACGGCCCTCCAGCTCCTCCAGATAGCGGTGCGCAGCGCCGCCATCCTTCAGCGCAACCGGCATGTCGGGCCGCAAGCTCTCGACCCGGGACACGGTTACATCCAGCCCCGGCAGCGCGGGGGGCAGCGGGCCGGTGGGAATGCTGAAATGCCCGTCCCGCGCGCCGCTGCGGGGACCGTACAGGATCTCAGCCCCGCTTTCTGCAAGCGCGATCTTCAAATCCTGCGGCATATGCATCAGCCCCGGCGCGAGGATCAGCTTGTATCCAGTGAATTCCCGAGTGTCGGGCGGCAGTATGTCGATCGTCTGCCCGGCCCGACGCAGCGCCTTGTAGTGATCAAGGATCAGCTGGAAATAGCTCAGCCCTGCCCCGTGCGGCTGCGTCGACCAGGCCCAGTCCGCGTCATAGTCGAACAGGATCGCCACCGTCGCCTGAGCGGGCTGAACCTCGGGTGCGTCACGCAATTCCTGCGCCACTTGTCGGGCTTCGGCGATGGCAGGGGCATCCTTACTGTCCGGGCGCAGGAGACCCGCATGCATCTGTTCCTGCGCGAAGGGCGCCTGCCGCCAGCGGAAGTAACAGACCGCCTCAGCCCCGTGGGCAAAGGCTTCCCAGGTCCACAGCCGCACCATTCCCGGCAAGGGCGACGGATTGTAGGGGGCCCAATTGACCGGCCCCGGTTGCTGCTCCATCACCCACCAGCGGCCGCGGCCAACCGCGCGGTAAAGATCGTGATGCAGCGCCTGAAAGTCGGGATCGCCTTGCCGCGCATACCTGCGCTGCTCTTCGACAGTCGCGCCCACGCGATCCTCAAGGAAGCCAAGAGGGTAGCTGTCCCAGGTCGCGATCTCGAGATCCTTGCCCACCTTGAAGTGGTCGAATTCCGTCACCCGCCCCATGTAATTGTGCGAAACAGGTGCGTTGGAGAATTCCCTGATGATCTCGGCCTGCGCGCGGTTGAAGGCTACCACCTGGTCCGAACTGAACCGTTTGAAAGCAAGGACATGAGCCGGGTTCGGCTCTGTCACGGTCAGGTTCGGCAGGCCGATCTCGTCAAAGCTGCGGTACTCCATCGACCAGAAGACATTGCCCCAGGCTGTGTTCAGCGCACCGATGTCGCCGTCAAAGGCTTCCCGCAGCCAGTCTCGGAAAGCGGCCTTGGCGGCATCGGAATAGCTGATAACCGTATCATGGCAGCCGTATTCATTGTCGGTCTGCCAGGCCGCCACATGTGGATTGTCTCCGTAGCGTTCTGCCATCAGGCGCGTGATCCGTCGGCTTTCACCAAGATACCCCTTGTGGCTGAAGCAATAGTGCCGCCGCGAGCCGAAGCCGCGCGCCCGGCCCTGCTCATCCACGGCGAACATGTCCGGGTGCCGCTCTGCCATCCAGCGCGGGGGGGTCGCGGTTGGCGTACCCAACACAACCTTGAGGCCCTGCGCCCCAAGCGTTTCAATCGCGCGGTCGAGCCAGTCCCAGTGCAACTCGCCCGGGGTCGGTTCAAGCTTCGACCAGGAGAATTCGCCGATGCGGATCCACGTGAGGCCCGCCGCCGCCATGCGGGCTGCGTCTTCGGCCCAGATCTCCTCGGGCCAATGCTCAGGATAATAACAGGCGCCTAGGGTTCGTTTCATGGCCGTCTCACAGGATAACTTGGTGTTCACGCTGCCCCACCGCAGAAGTCGAGGCGCTGAAGGTCTGGCCAGCGGGTGCTGCATTCACCCCCTCAGCCGCAGTGGTAATGTAGAGTGTGGACAGATCGGTCCCACCAAAGGCTGGGCAGGAGGCCTGCGGCGTGGGCACCGCAACAGTCTCGAGCAGGGTGCCCTCGGGGCTGTAGCAGGCCACGCAGCCGATGCCCCACTGCGCATTCCACAGGTTGCCGCTTGCGTCCACCACCGCACCGTCCACGCCAAAATCTTCGCCGCTGAGGTCGATATGCACCTGCGCTTCCCCCTCGGGCCAGCCATCGTCTGCGGCCAGCGGCTGGCGCATGATCTTGCCGACAACGGTATCCGCGTAATAGGCGCAAGAACGGTCCGGCGCGAAACAGATGGCGTTGGAAATCGTGACATTAGGGACCAGCATGCGCAGCTCACCGCGATAGTAGCGGTAGATGGCCCCTGCCCCCGGCTCTGCTTCGAAGCCCATGGTCCCGATCCAGAACCCGCCCCAGGGATCTGCGCGCCCGTCGTTGGAGCGGGTCACCGGGTTGTCAGCCTCAAGCGGGCAAATCAGGCTGCGCTCCCCGGTAACGAGGTCAAACCGCCAGAGGCCGGTTTGGCTGGCCATCAGCAGGGTCTCATGATCGACCCAACCCGCGGCAGAAACGCATTCGTCGAACTGCCAGACCCGCTCTGCCCCGTCCTCGACCGTCAGCAGCCGCTTGCCCAGAATGTCGAACCAGAACAGCTGCTGGCGCTCCGGGTGCCACAACGGCCCTTCGCCCAGCGTGCAGGCAGTGGTGTTGTAAACCACAGCGGTCATGCGAAAACCTCGTCATAGGCGCGGACCATGTCTCTTGCATTCGCAGCAACGTCTGCGACGGACATGCCGGGCTTGAACAGGTTGGACCCGATACCGAAACCGCTGATGCCCGCGGCCTTCCACTCGGCGAAATTCGCAGGTCCGACACCGCCCACGGCATAGGTCGCCGCGTCCGGCGGCAGCACCGCCTTCAGCGCCTTGAAGCCGTCGAGCCCCAGTTTGAACGCCGGGAAGAACTTCAGCCCGTCCGCGCCCGCGCGCAGCGCCGTGAAGGCCTCGGTCGGGGTGAAGACGCCGGGGAAAGAGAGCATGCCGGAGGTTTTGGCCGCCTCAATGACCTCCGGATTGCAATCGGGCGAGACAACCATCCCGGCACCGATTTCCCTGAGGCGCGCGACCGATTGCCGATCCAGCACGGTCCCCGCCCCGATCAAGGCCCGGTCCGACGCATGGCTGACCATCGCCGCGATGCTGTGAAAGGGCTGGGGGGAATTCAGCGGCACTTCGATCCGGGTGATCCCGGCGGCGATCAGCGCGTCAGTGACGGGCAGCGCCTCCTGCGGTGTCAGCCCCCGCAGGATGGCGATCAGGTTGCGGCTCATCAATCTATCCTCGCATCATTTCCGCCCGGGCCGCGCAAAGCCCTGCCAGCGTTACAGTTTCTGCGTCTATCACCGCTGCCTCAGCGTCCTGTAACCTCAGCGCCGCAGCGTAGGCCTGCGCGATTTCATTTTCGCCAACGATGACCACTGACCTGCCCTGCCATTCATCGCGCACCGCGGCGACTTCCATGCCAAGGATGTAACCAGAGGCGCGTGATCGCGCTGCTACCGGATCAAGGTCGCTCAGGAGAGCGTCGGCGCGCAGGCCAAACAGCGCATTGGCAAGGCGGCCTGGGTTGGTCGCACCGTCCCCGCAACCCGCTTCGAAAGCCGGAGCGTCCCAGCCTTCACGCGCCAGCGTATGCCGCAGGACGGAGTGGTTGCACACCAGCTGAAACAGCTCCCCCGACAGGAACGTGGCAAAGCCGGTGATTTTGCCGTTCTGAACCGACACCCATTTCGTATGTGTACCAGGCAGGCAGATGACCCCGTCAAAATCCGGTTGCTGCGACAGCACTCCGGCAATCTGGGTCTCCTCTCCACGCATCACATCTGCAGGGTCGGCCTGTTTTACCCCGGAAAGGATATACACTCTGAGCCGGGCATCCTGCGTCTTGATCTGCGTCGCCGTGCCAAATGATGGTGGCGGACAAGGCACGCGGACGTAGGGGGCTTCCATCCAGCCCTGCCGGGAGCCCGCCATGCCGCAACAGATCACATCCAGGCGTCTGTCAGGATCCAGATAAGGCTTCAGCAGCGCCAGAAGTGTCGGTTCGTATTCCCTCGGCTTCAGGTTCGACATTCCCTTGTCCGAGTCGATCCGGCCCAGCGGCGCGCCATCTGCACCAATCGGCCAGAGCCGCAGGTGCGACGTGCCCCAGTCGGCCGCGACCCATGAAACTGCCTTGCGATCCGCGCCAATCATCCCGACACCACGACGCCACCGTCAACCACCAACGCCTGACCCGAAATCATGCGGCTGGCCTTGGAGGCCAGGAACAGCGTCGACTCGACAATGTCCTGTGGCGCGAGGTGATCCTTCAGACACTGGCGCTCCAGATGCGCAGACAGCGCCTCGGGGGTGGCCCATTTGTCGAGCTGCTTTTCGGTCAGCACCCAGCCCGGTGCCAGCGCATTCACCCGGATGCGATCAGCGCCGAATTCCCGCGCGAGGCTTCGAGTCATGCCGTTGATGCCGGCATTGGCCGTGGTGTAAGCAGGGTAGCCCGCGTTGCCCATCATGTAGCTGATCGAGGTGAAGTTCACGATCGAGCCACCGCCCAGTTTCTGCATGCCCGGCAGCACGGCTTGGCAGGCAAAGAAATACGCCTTGAGGTTGATCGCCTGCGACCAGTCCCAGAACGCCTCGTCCACCTCCAGCGTCGCGTGGCGCTGGTCGTTCGCGGCGTTGTTGACCAACACGCCGACCGGGCCATGCGCCTCGGCCGCCTGATCAATTGCCGCCTTCAGGGCCGAAATGTCGGTGATGTCGCATTGGATGAACAACGGCCTGTTGCCGGTCTCCTCTGCCATTCGATCAGTGAATGCAGTAGCATCCGAGCGCCCGACAAAAGCCACCTTGGCGCCCTGGCGCAGGAAGCCCTCGGTCAGGGCCGCACCGATACCCGAGCCTCCGCCAGTGATGAAGACAGAGGCGCCCTGGAGGTCGCGGAAAGTTGCGTTCAGGTCCATGTCAGTGGCTCTCCCTCGTCACTGGGCGGGTATCCTTGCCCACCAGGAAATCCAGATCCGCGCCTTTGTCGGCCTGCAGCACGTGATCGATGTAAAGCTTGGCATAACCGCGGGTGTAATGGGGCGGGTCGGGCTGCCAAGCGGCGCGGCGGGCGTCCATTTCCTCGGCCGAGATCAGCAGCTCCAGCTCGCCCTTGGACGCCGACACCCGGATGCGGTCGCCGGTTTTGACCAGCGCAAGGGGCCCGCCCGCCTGCGCCTCGGGCGAGACATGCAGGATCACGGTTCCGAATGCGGTGCCGGACATGCGCGCGTCCGAGACGCGGATCATGTCCTTCACCCCTTGGGTCACCAGCCGACGCGGAATCGGCATGTTGCCGACCTCCGGCATACCCGGATACCCCTTCGGCCCGCAGCCCTTGAGGACAAGGATGGTGTCCGGTGTCACCGGCAGGTCCTCGCGGTCGATATTGGCTTTCATGTCCTCAATGCTCTCGAAGACATAGGCCTCCCCCTCGTGCTCCAGTAGATGATCCGAGGCTGCCGAGGGTTTCACGATGGCGCCGTTGGGAGCCAGATTGCCGCGCAACACCCGCAAGCCCGCCGCGGGTTTCACCGGGGCATCAAATGTACGGATGACATCCTCGTTGAAACACTCCGCACCATCGGCATAGGCGGTGATGTCGCCACCCAAAACCGTTTTGGCGCTGCGCAGATGCCCTTGGTCCTGCAACTGCTTCAGCACAACGGGCATGCCGCCAGCGTAACAGAAATCCTCCATCAGGTATTTGCCCGAGGGCATGCAGTTGACCAGCAGCGGGATCTCGGACCCGATCTCGAAATCCTTCAGATCAAGCTCCACCCCCACACGGCCGGCAAGTGCCAACAGATGCACCACGGCATTTGTCGATCCCCCCACGGCGGCATTGGCAAGGATCGCGTTTTCGAACGCGGCCTTGGTCAATACGTCCGACGGTTTCAGGTCTTCCTCGACCATCTCGACAATCCGCTTGCCGGTCAGATGCGCCAGCGCCATCCGCCGCGCGTCCACCGCCGGCAGCGCGGCGTTCGTAGGCAGCGACATGCCCATCGCCTCGACCAGCGAGGCCATGGTGGAAGCCGTGCCCATGGTCATGCAGACACCCTTGGACCGGCTCATTCCGGATTCAGCGTTCATGAAGTCCTTCAGCGTCATCTCACCTGCACGCACCGCTTCGGAGAATTTCCACACATCCGTGCCGGAGCCGATGTCCTGCCCGCGGTATTTGCCGTTCAGCATCGGCCCGGAGGAGACGACGATGGACGGCAGATCAACCGAGGCCGCGCCCATCAGCTGGCCAGGCGTGGTCTTGTCACAACCGCCGAGCAGCACCACGCCGTCGATGCCATAGGCGCGGATCGACTCCTCGACGTCCATCGCCAGGAGGTTGCGAAACAGCATCGCGGTCGGCTTCATCTGGGTCTCGCCGAGGCTCATCACCGGG
This sequence comes from Leisingera sp. XS_AS12, assembly GCF_041224635.1. Taxonomy (NCBI): domain Bacteria; kingdom Pseudomonadati; phylum Pseudomonadota; class Alphaproteobacteria; order Rhodobacterales; family Roseobacteraceae; genus Leisingera; species Leisingera sp. XS_AS12. Next base: position 102,630 of record NZ_JBGFGM010000093.1, on the reverse strand, counting down.
AATTCCACCGGAAAGCCCCCGGCCTCCCAGACGCCGCGCTTCACGCCTTCGGCCAGATCCCGCAGGCCGGAGTTGCAGGGTGTCAGCTCGGACCAAGTGTTGCAGATACCGATGATCGGCCGCCCGTCAAAGGCGTGATCGGGAAATCCCTGGTTCTTCATCCAGGAACGATGGATGAAGCCGTCCTTGTCCAGCTTGCCGTACCAGCCCTGGCTGCGGCGGTCCTTGGTCATTGTCTTTCTCCTTCGATCACCCAGACCGTTTCGGGGAATTGCCACGGCAGGATCAGCCCCTGCTGCATCAGAATCTGGCCGCTGAGCACCAGCGGCCCATCCTTGAATGCGGTGTTCCCCCGTGAGAGGTGGTGCAATTCGTCGCGATTAACGAGATCAATTCGATAGAGCGCCTGCGGATCCAGCCCGGTCAGCCGCAAGGGACGAGGCATGATCTGATGCGCAGAACGCGCCTTACCCGCAAAGACCACGAACCGGTTGCCATCCATCGCCAACTGCTGTTCCGCAATCACGCTGGCGTCGGCGCTGTCGAGGCGCAGGATATCCGCCTGCATCCGCCAGTGCCGGTTGTCCTTCCACCAGCTGGCGACACGTTTCAGAACCTCTGCTTCCTCATCCGTCAGTTCGCACGGGTCCATCTCGAACCCCATGTGCCGCTGGGCGGCGATCCACGCCCGCATGCGGACGTCAATTGTCCGACCCGACGTGTGGCAGACCCGCGGCCCGACATGCGAGCCGGTGACGGACATCGGCAGTAGCAGCGCTGCGTCGTGCTGAATGCGCAGCCGCTCCAGCGCGTCATTGCTGTCCGACAGCCAGACCCGCTGCGTGAGGCTCAGAATGCCCGCATCAATCCGCCCGCCGCCCGAAGCGCAGCTTTCGATTTCGACGTTCGGGAAAGTGCGGCGCAGGTCGCCGAGCAGCGCGTAGATGCCCTCGGTCTGGGCCGCATCTGCGATCGGCAGCAACCGGTTGTGGTCCCATTTCAAATAGTCGATGCGGTTTTCCTGCAGCAGCGCCGAGAGCTTCCGGAACAGGTGGTCCCGCACCTCGGGCCTCGACAGGTCCAGAACGCGCTGCTGGCGCCCTTCGATCTGGTCCTGCGGCCCAAGGATCCAGTCCGGATGCGCCCGCGCCAGATCACTGTCTAGGTTCACCATTTCCGGCTCGACCCAAAGGCCGAATGTCATCCCAAGGCGTTCAACATGGTTGATCAGCGGTGTCAGGCCATCCGGCCATTTGCGCCGGTCAATTTCCCAATCGCCCAGGCTGGAGGTGTCGTCATCGCGTCTTCCGAACCAGCCATCATCCAGCACGAACCGTTCCGCGCCCAAGGCTGCGGCTCGCTCGGCGATCTCGCTCAGGACGGCCATGTCATGGTCGAAATAGACCGCTTCCCAGCAGTTGTAATGCACCGGGCGCGGGGTTTCCGGCTTGGGCCAAGTCACCACATGGTCGCGCAGCAGGCGCTGAAACGCGGTGGCGCAGCCGTTGAAGCCTGATTGCGACACCGCGAGATACAGCGGAGCCGTATCGAAACGGGTGCCAACCGTCCGTGTGCCGCATGCGTGGCCCCATTGGATCTGCCGCCGCCCCGACGGAAGTTCCTCTGCCAGCATCACGTGGCCGCCGGACCAGCCATAATGCATGGCAAAAACCGTGCCTTGGGTGTTGCTTGCCCCGGCTTCGGGGAAATACGCCAGTGGTGGATGTTCGTGACCGGAACGGCCCGTGCGCGCTTCCCGCTTGTGGATGCCCGCCCGCCAGGGCGCGCGTTCCACCTGGAATTCACCGATCCAACGGCCGGAGAAATCGACGATCTCCTGCCCCATCTGCGGCCCCGGCAGCACCGGTGCGGCGAGGTGATGCAGGGTGATTTCTGCGTCGCTTTCCAGTGTTGCCTTCGCCGAGATCGTCTGGCCGACAACCTCGAACAGGAAGGTCAGCGACAGACCCAGATCGTTGTCCCGGCAGGTGAACTCCTCCCCATCGGTGACTTCCAGCCGGAAGCGCGGATACAGTGGTTTGCCATCCCGGTAGGCCACCAGACCCGGTTGGCCTTCGAACGACCACGACGCCTCGGGGCACAGCGACAGGGGCGGCAGCCGGTCGATCATCCCGCCTGTCACCTCCTGTTCGCAAGCGTGGGACAGCGCGGCCAGATCCGTCTGCGGGTGCAGCGCAGGCCCCCAGTACAACGCGCCGGGAATACCGCCGTCCGATGACAGCACCAGCGTCTGACCCGGCGCATCAATACGCCAGAACTGCAGCGCTTCGCTCATTTCACCGCCCCCAGGGTCAGCCCGGCAATGAAGTGCCGTTGCATCAGGAAGAACATCGCCACCGGCGGCAGCGCCGCCACGATCGACCCCGCGCTCATCAGGTGATAGGCAGCGCGGTACTGCGCGTTGAACGAAGTGATCCCCGCTGTCACCGGCTGGCTTTCCGCGCCTTGGGTCAGCACCACCGCCCAGAAGTAATCGTTCCAGATGAAAGTGAAGATCAGCACCGACAGTGCCGCAATCGCGGGCTTCATCAGGGGCAGCACGACGAACCAGAAGATCCGCCATTCAGCCACGCCCTCGACCCGTGCAGCTTCGATCAGTTCAAACGGCAGCGCCCGGATGAAGTTGCGCATGAAAAGGGTGCAGAAACCGGTTTGGAAGGCGACATGGAACAGCACCAGCCCCAGCTTGGTATTGTAGAGCCCCATGTCCAGCGTCAGGTCGCGCACCGGCACCATCAGGATCTGGAAGGGCACGAAGTTGCCCGCCACGAACATGAAGAACAGCAAGAGGTTGCCGCGGAACTTGTACACGCCCAGAGCGAAGCCGGTCATGCAGGACAGCGCAACCGCGCCGATGACGGTCGGCACCGTGATCAGCACCGAATTCAGCAGATAGCGCGGCATGTCGGAGGCAAAGAACACCTTGCCGTAGTTCTCGAACCCCTTGAAGGCCGAGGGCCAACCCCAGTAATTGCCGGTGGTGAAATCCACATCCGGCTTGATGGAGAAGACAGCGACCGCGATCAGCGGCAACAGCCAGAGGATCAGCGCCATCGGCACCAGCGCCTGATAGGTGGCCGCCCAGGCGGGAGAGGATTTCTCGATCGGACGCGGGAACATCAGCGGCCCCCCTTCTCTTCTTGGTACATCGACCACAGGAAATAGGCGATGAACAGCAGCATGATCAGGAACAGCACCACCGCGATGGCCGCGCCATAGCCCATTCGAAAGCCATATTCCGACAGCGCCTTTTCAAACATGTAGAATGACAGCACCCGTGACGAGCCGAACGGGCCGCCGTTGGTCATGATGGAGATCAGGTCAAACGAGCGCAGCGCGCCGATGATGGTCACCACGAAGGCAATGAAGGTTGCAGGCCGCAGCTGCGGGATGATGACGTACCACAGCATCTTGAACCCTTTGGCCCCATCCAGCCGCGCGGCCTCGACCTGTTCGGGGTCCACCGCGTTCAACCCGGTCAGATAGAGGATCATGCAATAGGCAGTCTGCGGCCAGAGCCCGGCCACGATGATGCCGTAGGTCACCAGGGTCGGATCCCCCAGCACGTTGAGCGTGCCAAAGCCGAAGAAACCAAGGATCTGGTTCAACAGGCCGAAAGTCGGATCGTAGAACCAGCTGAACACCAACCCCACGACCACTTGACTGATCACAAAAGGAAAGAAAAACAGTGACTTGTACAGGCGGATGCCAACCACGTTCTGGTTCAGGAACAGCGCGATCCCCAACCCCGCCGGAATTGCCAGCAGGTACAGCAGCAGCCATTTCGCGTTGTTCCACATCGAGACTTCAAAGGCGCGGTCATCCAACAACTCGGCGTAGTTTTCCATGCCGACGTAAACCGGCTCTCCCAGCCCGTCCCAGCGATAGAACGATAGATTGAAGCTCTGGAGGATCGGAAAGATCACGTAAAACAGAAAGAACAGCACGCCCGGCAGCAGGAACAGAACCGGGGCAAGCGTCTGGCGATTGCGCCGGATCCAGCCCGGCGCCGCCTCGTTGAGGGAAGTCGTGATGTCAGCCAAGGGCGTATCTCCCGGATACACGCATCTCGCTCAGGATCATCTCAGAGCGGGCGGGCAGAAAGTTAGTACAGGTCGGCCGCGCGGCCCGATGGCCATGCGGACGGTCCGGGCGGGAAAATCCCCGCCCGGGATTTCAGGTTCAGTAGATCCGCTGGCGGGCCTTTTCGAGCCGGTTCAGGATGTCGTCCAGGTTGTCGGGGAACACCATGAACTCCTGGAAGCCCTCCATCGCCACCGAGGCCATCTCGGCCGGGGCGTCGCGGTCAAAGAACTGCGCGATGCCACCGGGACTGTTCGACGACAGCATCTCGAACCCCTGGTTCAGCATCTCGTCATCGTCCACAGAGGAGGACGCATTGACCGGGAGCTGCCCGAGCGCATCGCCCGCGTTGATCGCGGTCTGCACGTCGGCAGAAACCACGTAGCGCAGGAATTCGCGTGCAGCTTCCTTGTTCTCGGCGGCAGCCGGAATGTGGAAGGTATCTGTCGGCGCATCTTCCGCCAGTTCCACATCCGGGTTGATGACCGGGAACTGGTAGAAATCGAGCTGCTCGTCGCTCAGTCCGGCCTCACGCAGGGGGGCCACCGCGAAGTTGCCCATCAGATAGGCCGCGGCCTCTCCGTTGACCATGAAGGGCAGCGCTTCCTGCCAGCTATAGGACTGATGGTTGTCGATAAACGCGCCCATGTCGATCAGCTCGCGCCAGTTGGCAAAGGTTTGGCGGACGCGCTCGTCGGTCCATTCCACCTCGCCGTTGGTCAGCGCCATGTGGAAATTATAGCCGTTGGTGCGCATGTTGAGGTAGTCAAACCAGCCACCCGCGGTCCACAGGAACTTGGTGCCGATGGTGAAGCACTTCTTGCCGCTGTCCAGGATCTTCTGGCAGTTTGCCTTGAAGGTTTCCCAGTCCTTGGGCTCCTCCAGACCAAGCTCGTTGTAGATGTCCTCGCGGTAGTAAACGCCCCACTGGTAGTAGGTGTAAGGCACGCCCCACTGCTTGCCGTCCAGCGTCATCGCGCCCTTGGTCGAGGCGAGGTTATCGGCGATCTCGGGTTCGGCCCAGAGATCCGACACATCCTCGAACAGACCGGCAGAGACATAGGGGCGCATGCGGTTGGCAGCATACCAGTTTGCAACGTCCGGCGCGTTGGCGGTCAGGAAGTTGCGGATCTGGGTCTTGTAGGCTTCGCGGTCGATCACGGTCAGCTCAACCGTCAGATCGGGATGCAGCGCGTCGAAATCCGACGCCAGCTTCTCCATTACTGCCCGCGGCGCCGGGTTCGACATATCCGAGAAAATCTTGAGCGTCCCGCTCAGCTCTGCAGCCTGCGCCGATGCGGCCAAACCGGCGGCCATCACAAGACCTGCAACCGTTCCCTTCAGCAAGTTCATTGTATCCTCCCATGTTGACTGCCGGTCATTGGTTTCAAATAATGGAACCAGTTTCCAACTATTGAAACCATGGAAGAGTTTGGCTATGAATGTCAACAGTCTCTTCACCTTCGGGGACAGGGACGTAAGGGAGGACAGCAATGGCAACGCCGGACACGCCGCAGCGCGGCACTGACGGAACCGTCGGAAAAGCCTTGGAAGTTTTGGATCAGGTTGCCGAATACGGGCGACCTGTGCGGTTCGGCGAGTTGCTCTCGGCCTCACCGCACCCCAAGGCCACGCTCTACCGATTGGTCCAGACGCTGACGAATCAGGGGATGCTTTGTTTCGACGAGGAGCAGCAGGCTTATTCCCCCGGTTTACGGCTGGTGCGCCTCGCGCATGCGGCCTGGCGGCAAAGCTCGCTCGCACCGGTCGCTCGTGCGCATCTGGATGCCCTGTCGGCAGAGGTGGGGGAGACCATCCACCTGGCACAACTGGACCGGGGTCAGGTGCTCTATGTCGACAAGCGCAACGCCCGCACCCCGATAGAAATGTTCAGCCAGGCCGGGAAGATCGGCCCCGGTTATTGCACCGGTGTCGGCAAAGCGATGATCGCGCATCTTGATGGCGACGCCCGCGAGGATGCCATTCGCCGCCAGGCGTTCTTCCGGCATACGCCGCACACCTTGGGCGACGAAGCCGCCTTCCGCGCCGAGCTCGACGCCATCCGCACGCAGGGCATTGCCTTTGACCGCGAAGAACATGAACCCGGCATCATCTGCATCGCCGCACCGATCCTTTCATCCAAGGGACGGGTCATGGGGGGGCTGTCGATCACATCGTCGACCGAACGACAGTCGCTGGAAGGGCTCACGGCGCTGCAGCCACTGCTTTTGAAGACAGCACAAGAGATCGCGGAAGCTGCCGAAAACTGGCAGTTCCCCACCTGAAGGAGGAGCGGCGCCGGGCCTGAATTCGCCCGCGTCGGCAGAAAGGATAAACACCCATGACCGGCGTCACATTGACCAATGCTGTAAAGAGATACGGCGAAGTCCAGACCATCTTCGATGTCAACCTCGAGATCGAGGATGGCGAATTCTGCGTCTTCGTGGGACCCTCGGGTTGTGGCAAGTCCACCCTGTTGCGGATGGTCGCAGGGCTGGAGGAAACAACTGCAGGCAAGATCCACATCGGCAACCGTGATGTCACCCATCTGGATTCCGCCGAACGTGGTGTGGCCATGGTGTTCCAGTCCTATGCGCTTTACCCCCATATGACCGTCGAGGAAAACATGGGGTTCGGCCTCAAGATGACGGGTCACCCGAAGGAGGAGATAAAGGCCAAAGTCGCCGAAGCCTCCCGCATTCTGAAGCTCGACCAGTATCTGAAGCGCAAACCCAAGGCACTCTCCGGCGGCCAGCGCCAGCGTGTCGCCATCGGCCGGGCGATCGTGCGCGGCCCGGAGGTCTTTCTGTTTGATGAACCGTTGTCCAACCTGGATGCCGAACTGCGGGTTGATATGCGGGTCGAAATCGCCCGGCTGCACAAGGAAATCGGCGCGACCATGATCTATGTGACCCACGATCAGGTCGAGGCGATGACACTCGCCGACAAGATCGTGGTGCTGCGGGCCGGTCGGGTCGAGCAGGTCGGCAAGCCGATGGATCTCTACAACGATCCTGACAATCGGTTCGTCGCGGGTTTCATTGGCTCCCCCAGCATGAACTTCGTCGAAGGCGAAGTGCGCGGTGGCAAGGTCACCGTCGCGGCCTTTGGCGGCCGGGAAATCATCACCCCCATCGCACTGCCAGCCGATGGCACCAAGGTCATCGTCGGCCTGCGACCACAGCACATAACGGTCAGCCCGCAGGGGCCCGCGACACTGGAGCTGCGCGAACGCCTGGGCGCGGTTGCCTACGATCACCTGATCTGCGCTGATGGTTCCAAGATCATTGTCGAAACCCGCGGCGAAGACAGCTTGGAAGAGGGCGCGTCCGTCAGCCTGGACTTTTCCGATGACGATGTCTTCCTGTTTGATGCAACGACAGAAAATCGGCTTCGATAACTCCAACCTGTCGCGGGGTTTGCCGCATTGGCACCACCGCATATTCAGAAAAAGCCAGACCGGCGCGAGGCAGGTCTGGCTTTTTTTGTACAGCTGATCCAGGCCGCGTAGACATCAGGCGACCGACGGACGCTTCTGTCTCAGCCGGGTCAAGCGATGGATCACGACAAAGAACAGCGGCACGAACAACACACCCAGAACGGTGGCTGAAATGACGCCGCCCATGACACCGGAACCCATTGCCGTGCGACCACCTGCCCCGGCCCCGGACGACAGGACCAGCGGCAGGACGCCAAGCGAAAACGCCATGGACGTCATCAGGATCGGACGGAAACGCTGTTGCGACGCATCCGCCACCGCCGCCAGCAAGGCCTCGCCGGCCTCAACCTTGTCGCGGGCAAATTCGACGATCAAAATCGCGTTCTTGCCGGTCAGGCCAATCACCGTCAGCAGCGCCACTTGGAAATAGACGCCGTTTTCGAAACCCCCGATCCACGCGCCCACTAGGGCACCAACGACACCGATCGGCATCGCCAGCATTACGGCAAAAGGAATTGACCAGCTTTCATACAAGGCCGCCAAACAAAGGAAGACCGCGGCGAGCGACAGCGCATAGAGGAGTGCAGCCTGATCCCCGGCCTCGCGCTCCTCCAGCGACAACCCGGTCCAGGCGACCTGGAAGCCCGGTGGCAACTGTTCCACCAGCGCTTCGATTTCGGCCATCGCCTCCCCGGTGGTCACACCGGCAGCCGGGCTACCCTGCAACTGAATGGCAGCCACGCCATTGTACCGGTAAAGTCCCTGCGGTCCGAACTGCCAGCTGGCCTTGGCGAAGTTGGAGAAGGGCACCATGCCACCGGACGCATTGCGAACACGCCATTGTTCGATGTCCTCGGGCACCATGCGGTAGGGCGCATCGCCCTGTACATAGACACGCTTGATCCGCCCCCGGTCGAGAAAGTCGTTCACGTAGCGGCCCGCCCAGGCAACCGAAAGCAGGTCACCCACATCGGTGGCGGACAGGCCCATGGCCCCCGCAGCCCGCCAGTCCACATCCAGATTGAACTGCGCCGCATCTTCCAACCCGTTTGGACGGATCGAGGCGATCTTGCTGCTTTGCGCCGCCAGTCCCATAAGCTGATTACGCGCCGCGACAAGCTCCTCGTGCGTCTGGCCGTTACGAGCCTGCAGGTAGAAATCAAAACCGCTGACGTTGCCCAGCTCGATCACCGCCGGTGGCACGATCGGAAAGACAAACGCTTCACGGATCTGGGAAAAGACCCCAAAGGCCCGTCCCGCAATTGCCTGGGCGCTGCGGTCCGGCGTGCTGCGCTCGTCCCAGTCCTTGAGGCTCACAAAGGCGAGACCCATGTTCTGGCCCTGCCCGGCGAAACTGAAACCACGCACGGTGAACAATGAGCTCACGTTGTCCGCTTCGGTTTCAAGGTAATGGGTTTCCAAACGCTTGAGCACGTCTTCGGTAGCCTCGGCCGTGCTGCCGGTCGGCCCCTGGACCAGAGTGAACAGGATGCCCTGATCTTCTTCCGGCAAGAACCCGGTCGGGGTGCGCAGGAACAGGCCGACCATCAGCGCGCCGATCATCAGGTACAGCACGCCAATGCGCAGAGGACGGCGGATGACATAGCCAACGGTCGCCCCATAGCCGCGGGTCAGTCGATCGAACGCCCGGTTGAACAGGCCAAAGACGCCGCGGGCTCTGGCCGCATGGTCCGGCTTTCGCAACATCGTGGCACAGAGGGCCGGAGTCAGCGTCAACGCCACCACAACGGACAGCATCATCGCCGATACGATGGTGATCGCGAACTGTTGATAGATTACCCCGGTTGACCCACCAAAGAACGCCATCGGCACGAAAACGGCCGAGAGCACCAGCGCGATACCGATCAACGCGCCGGTAATCTGCCCCATCGATTTGCGGGTGGCTGCTACCGGATCAAGGCCTTCTTCCTCCATGATCCGTTCAACGTTTTCGACCACGACAATGGCATCATCCACCAACAGGCCGATCGCCAGCACCATGGCCAGCATCGTCAAGGTGTTGATGGAAAATCCAAAGACCGCCATCACCCCGAATGTTCCCAGCAGCACCACCGGCACCGCCAGCGTCGGGATCAGCGTGGCCCGCAGGTTCTGCAGGAACAGGAACATCACAAGGAACACCAGCACAATTGCCTCGAACAGGGTTTTCACCACCTCTTCGATCGAGATCTTCACAAATGGCGTAGTGTCATAAGGCACCACATATTCCACGCCTTCCGGGAAGAATTGTGAGACTTCCTCCAGCCGCGCCTTCACCCGCTCCGCGGTCTCCAGAGCATTGGCACCGGACGCGAGCTGGATCGCCATGCCAGCCGTTGGCGAGCCGTTGAAACGGGCCGATGTTGTGTAGTTCTCGGCACCGATCTCCACACGCGCGACGTCACGCAGCAGGACAAGTCCGCCGTCTGTCTCGGCGCGCACCACGATCTGCTCGAAGTCTTCCGGGGTCGACAGCAAAGACTGGGCCGTGATGGTCGCGTTCAGCGCCTGGCCCTCGACCGCCGGCAAGGAGCCGAAGGCCCCCGCCGAGACCTGGGCGTTCTCACGCGAAACAGCCTGGACGATATCCCCAGGGCTAAGTTCGAATGCCGCCAATTGCTCGGGGTTGAGCCAGATCCGCATGGCATATTGCGCCCCGAAAACCTGTACATCCCCAACACCTTCAAGGCGGCTGAACTCGTCGACCATGCTCGACACCATGTAGTCCGACAGATCAACGGCATCCAGCCGCCCGTCGGTCGACACCAGCGCCGCGACCAGGAGGAAACCGCCAGAAGATTTGCGCACCGTCACCCCCTGCCGCTGCACGGCTTCGGGCAGTAGCGGCGTGGCTTGGCTGAGCTTGTTCTGAACCTGGACCTGCGCGATGTCCGGATCGGTCCCCGTCTCGAAGGTCAGTGTCACCGACGCGGAGCCGGTAGAGGTCGACGAGGAATTGATGTAGCGCAGACCGTCGAGCCCGGTCATCTGCTCTTCGATTACCTGGGTGACGGTATTGTTCACCGTCTGGGCCGAAGCGCCGGGATAGCTGGCGCTCACCTCCACCGTCGGCGGCGCGATCTGCGGATATTGCGCCACCGGCAACACCATGACGGCCAAAACCCCGACCCCCATCAGGAGGATCGAAATCACCCAGGCAAAAACCGGGCGGTCAATGAAATAACGTGCCATTTCTTATCCTTGCCAAATGCTCTGGCGATCCGCGGCCTAATGTTGCGATGCCAGGGCAGCGGTGTGGAATTCTTCCGGAGCGACCGTCGCGCCGGGAGCAATCTTCTGCAGACCCGCAACGATCAGGCGATCACCTGCCGCTAGCCCCTCTGAGACGATCCAGTCACTTCCCCGTGTCCCCAGCACCGTCAGCACGCGAGCCTCCACCACGTTGTCATCGTTCACGACCATAGCCGTCGGCTGGCCCCGTCGATCCCGCCCGACGCCACGTTGCGGTGCCAGAACAACATTGTGGGCCAGACCCACCGGCACATGTGCCTTCACGTACATGCCCGGCAGCAACAATTCGTCCGGGTTGGGAAATTTCAGCCGCAGAACTGCCACACCGGTCTGCGGGTCAACTTGCGGCTCAGCGGCCAGAAGCGTTCCGCGATGTTCGAAACTCATCCCGTCTGCAAGGGTCAGCGTTACAGTCGGGTCCAGGGCAGGTTCGTTGGCACCCTTTTGCCTCTCGTCTCTGGCACGGGAATAGCGCAGCACATCGGTGGTCGAGGCCGTGACATCCACGTAGACACTGTCGATCTGCCGGATAACCGCCAGCGCGTCTGCCTGTTGCGCGGTCACCAACGCGCCTTGAGTGGTGAGGGCTCGCCCCACTCGCCCGGACAGGGGGGCCTTGATGACCGTGTGTTCAAGATCGATCTCAGCCGCCTGCAGTTGCGCTTCAGCCACCAAGAGACCGGCGCGCGCAGCATCACGCGCAGCCACGGAATCGTCGATCGCCTGCTGGCTGGCAACGCCGCGCTGGAACAATTCCGCAAGGCGCTTTTCCTCTTTTTCCGCAGCTGTCAGATTTGCCTTCGCCTGGGCTACGCTGGCCCGGGCCTGGGCAACGCGCGCCTTGTAGATCGCATCATCGATGCGATACAGCGGATCGCCCGCGGCAACCAGGCCACCTTCCTGGAACAGCCGTTCAACGATGATGCCAGACACTTGCGGGCGAACTTCCGCGACCCCGAGCGCCACAACCCGACCCGGCAGCTCCGAAGTCAGCGTCACGTCCTCGGATTGCAGAGTTACCACGGTCACGGGCTGGGGCGGGCGTCCTTCCTGCGCCGTGGCCGGAACCGCGGCAAGAGCCAACAGGACCGCAGCCGTCCCTTTTGACAGTCGCATTATGTTGCAAAGCAAATTCATGGTTTTCTCCCGGCAACCGCCGCGCGGTGCTTGAAATTGACCCATATGGTCTGGATGTGCAGGGACAGACAGCGCCTCGGCCGGAACGCAGGTTCCAACCAGTTGGCACAGCCCGACGGGGCAGTCTTCTGCGGCAGGCTCACGGCTGCTGTCCCATTTCAGTTGATGCAATCCGGCGCGCAGACCGGACAACGAAGCGTCGACGCGGGCGACCCGGTCTCAGGAGCGCCCGTTTGCCGTGGGATTAGCATGTCACGCCCGGTGACCGACTATGAAACAGATCACAGAAGCGCGTGAATATCGTGCGATGCTGCACGGCTGGCGTGCGGCGATACACAGTGTGCGGTTTGGCTCAGCGCCGCAACGCAGGCAGCCCGACGCCGGTAGCCTGAAACCCACCGTCCGAGGCAATGGTCTGCCCCGTCACGTAGCTGGCCTTTTCCGAACACAGGAACACGATCACCGAAGCAATTTCGTCCTCGGTGCCGTATCGGTTCAAGGGGATGGCGTCGTGATAAGCATCAATGATCTCCTGGCTGTGAACCGCCATCGCCAGCTTGGTGCGCACGGGCCCCGGCGCAACGCAGTTTGCGCGGATTCCGTATTCTCCCAGTTCCACCGCCTGTTGTTGTGTCAATTGGATCACAGCGGCCTTGGAAGTCCCGTAGGCCACCCGCAGCGTCGAGGCGCGCAGCCCCGATATCGAGGCAATGTTTACTATGGCCCCGCGGGTTTCCCTGAGGTGCGGAATTGCGGCCTGCGAGCACAAGAAGACGCCGTCGAGATTGGTTGCCATCACCCGGCGCCAGCGATCAAAGCCGGTTTCCTCGATCGGGCCGAAATCCGCGACGCCGGCATTGTTCACCAGGGCATCGATACGGCCGAGTTTCGCAGCGCAGGTATCGATCATGATCGCCACCTCGTCCGGCTTTGACACATCACAGACGATCGGCAACACACCCTCCATCTGCGAGGCTTCGGCCATCAGGGCCTCGGCGTCGCGGTCGATCATGGCGACGCGCCGCCCCTCTGCCAGAAATTGCCTGGTGGTGGCGAGGCCAATGCCGCGCGCGGCACCGGTGACGATGGCAGTTCTCTGGGTCATGAAAGGTCTCCTCGATCTCGGTAGTTTTCTGTCTGCAGCAGCGGGGTTGCCAGTTGCGGCACAAGCCCGATCACCGCCAAGCCGAGAAGGCAAGCGACCAGAAATGTCAGCCCGCCCCGCGCAACGGGTTCTATGGGCAGCGGCGTCACATTGGCTGCGACACAGAGGTTGATCCCAACCGGCGACGTTATCAAGCCGGTGGCTGGGCGGCGCCCTGCCCGACTGCCTCCCGACGGAAATCAACCGACGAACATATCCTTGTATCGCTCTCGCAGGATGTTCTTCTGCACCTTGCCCATGGTGTTGCGCGGCAACTCATCAAGCAGGATCAACTTCCGTGGATGTTTGAACCGCGCCAACGACTGCTGCACCGCCACCATCATGGCTTCCAGATCCAGGGACTGACCGGAGACCGGTACGACGATTCCCAGCACCGTCTCGCCAAAATCAGGGTGTGGGACGCCGATCACCGCACTTTCCAGTACGCCGGGCTGCTCGTCCAGTACCAGCTCTATCTCCTTGGGGTAGATGTTGTAGCCACCCGAAATGATGAGGTCCTTGTTGCGGCCAACGATGTGCACATAACCGTCTTCGTCGATCCGCCCCAGATCGCCGGTGATGAAGAACCCGTCTTCGCGCAGTTCTGCCGCCGTTTTTTCCGGCATCTGCCAGTAGCCCTTGAACACATTCGGACCGCGCACCTCGATCTGGCCGATTTCCCCCTGCGGCAAGACCTCGCCACTTTCGGCATCCGTGATCTTTAGCTCGACACCCGGCAGGGGAAACCCAACCGTGCCTGCGCGGCGCTCCCCGTCATAGGGGTTGGAGGTGTTCATATTGGTCTCTGTCATCCCGTAGCGTTCCAGAATGCGGTGACCGGTCCGCTGTTCGAACTGGACATGGGTTTCCGCCAGCAGCGGTGCCGAACCGGAGATGAACAGCCGCATCGGTTCTGCAAGTTCCCGGGTGAACCTGTCGTCGCCCAAAAGGCGCGTGTAGAACGTCGGCACCCCCATCATGGTGGTGGCTTGCGGCAACTTCTCCAGCACGACGTCGACATCGAACTTCGGCAGAAAGATCATGCTGCCCCCCGCCGCCAAGGTGACGTTGCTTGCGACGAACAAACCGTGGGTGTGAAAGATCGGCAGCGCATGTAGCAGGACGTCACTGTCGGTGAAACGCCATTCCTGCACCAGGGTTTCTGCATTGGACAGCAGGTTATCCTGCGTCAGCATCGCCCCCTTGGAGCGCCCTGTCGTCCCCGAGGTATAAAGAAACGCGGCGAGATCATCGCCCTCCCGATCCACCGTGGCAAAGGCCACCGGCATGGCGGCGGCCTGGTCCATCAATGTGCCAGAGCCGTCGCCATTGAGCGTTTCCACTGCCGCGCCGAGCCTTTTGGCAATCGGGGCCAACGTCGCCTCGCGGCGGCCATCGCAGACCACCACGGAGGCACCGCTGTTTTCTATGAAATAGGTCAGCTCGTCGGCGGTATAGGCCGTGTTCAACGGCAAGAAGATCAAGCCGGCCTGCACACAAGCGGCGTATAGCGCCAGCGCTTCCGGCGATTTTTCGACCTGCGCCGCGACCCGATCCCCCGGCTCCAGGCCCGTTTGGGCGAACACATTGGCGATTTGCGCCGCGCGGCCAAGAAAATCTTGGTGTGTCACGATCTCACCGTCCGGCAAATGCAGGAATGGTGTCGCCTTGCCAGCATGGATGCCGAACAGACGGTCGAACAATGGGTTAGCCATTTGAATGCCTTTCTTGTGCCTGTGCGCTTGCGGCGGCCGCCAGGGTCTGCACCCCGGCCGCGGCAATCACCTCTTGGGTCTCCGCGAAACATTCGTGGTTCTGCGCGGTTTTCCCGAGATCGTAAAGATAATTGACCATGGCTCCGCCGGACTGCGCACGCCCCTTCTGCGATGTATCGGCGTCAGCATGAACAGCGTGAACGATCGCCCCATTTCCAAGATGGAACCGCGCCACGGGATCATAGGGCTGGCCTCGCTTGTTTTTCGCGGTCAGCAGGTATCGCGCCGCGATTGCACGCATGCCTTCCGCGTCCTGCAGAGGCATATCGATCCCCTCTTCTCGTATCCATTTGCTCAGCCCGGGGATCGGCGACAGGGTAACGAAAGTGTCCAGCCCCGACAACTCCGCCGCCAGGTCGCTGGCCACCTGCTTGATCAGCGAGTTGCCAAAGGAGATGCTGGCGAGACCGGCCTGGCAGTTTGAAATCGAGTAGAAGACGGCCGTGGTGGCATCCTCGGCCGGCATCGCCTCACGGTCCTCGGCAAGCAGTGCCTGGATCGACTTGGGGACATCCCGCGTCAGCGCCACCTCCACAAAGATTAAAGGCTCATCCGGCATGGAGGGATGAAAGAAGGCAAAGCAGCGCCGGTCAGACGGTTGGAGACGGCGACGCAAGTCGTCCCAACTGTCGATTGCGTGCACTGCTTCATAGGCAATGATCTTTTCCAAGATATGTGCCGGGCTTTCCCAACTGATCGGTCGCAACACCAGAAAACCGCGATTGAACCAGCTGGCGAACAAGTGGCGAAAGTCCAGATCCAACGCCTCCAGTTCCGGCTCGCCACGGCCCAGCCGCAAAAGATCCGCGCGCATCCGAACCAAGGCTCCCGTGGCGTCCGGCACTTTGTTCAGCCTGCGGATCAACTCCTGCCGCCGCGGCTCGGAAGCCGCCATGAAGGCGCGGTAGCTCGCCTTCGACGGGTTCTTCTCGTAGGCATCAAGCGTCGCCCGGACGGTCTCCGGCGCGATGTTCATTTCCATTGCCAGATGGCGGAAAAAGGCGCGTTTGCCGTCATCGTCCAATGCCTTGAACCGCGCCAGTATCTCCTCCGCCAGCGCCAGGCCCGAGGTCTCCCCGGTGGAGCCGACCAGCGCGGTGGCCAGTTCCTCCAGCGGGCGGCCGTCGGGCGACGCGGCGGCCTCGCGGCGCTGGCGCCGCTCGAAGACGGTGGACAGAAGCTCTGCAAGCAGGCTCATACCGCGGCCCCCATCACCAGATTGGGCAGCCAGGTGGCCAGTCCCGGAAACAGGCACAGCAGCACGATCGCCAGCACCATGCAGGCCACGAAAGGCAAGGAACCGGTCAGGATCGTCTTGAGCGAGATGTCGGGCGCAATGCCATTGATGACGTAGAGATTCAGCCCTACCGGCGGCGAGATCAGCCCGATTTCCATGTTGATGGTCAGTACGACCGCAAACCAGATCGGATCAAAGCCCGCGGTCGTGATGATCGGCAAGAGGATCGGCGCTGCCATCAGGATCACCGCAACCGGCGGCAGGAAAAAGCCCGCAATCAGCAGAAAGACATTCACCGCCCCCATCAGCACCCAGCGGTTCACCTCCAGCGTGCCAATCCACTCGGCGATTGCCTGGGTAATGAACAGCGATGACAGCATGTAGGAAAACACGCCCGCGGCCGCTACGATGAACAGGATCATCACGCTTTCCTTGGTGCTGTCGCGCAGCACCACCCAGAGATCACGCGGGTTCCACAGCTTGTAAATGATGACCGCGATCAGCAGGCACAAAAGCGCCCCCACCGCGGCGGTTTCCGATGGTGTCGCGATGCCACCGTACATCGCGTACAGCACGCCGAGGATGATGGCCAGGAACGGCAGCACCCGCGGCAGGATCTCGAACCGCTGACGCCAGCTGTAGCTGCCCGATGCCAGCAGCGTCGCGTCACCCGACCGCCAGGTGGAATACAGAGACCACGCCATGAACAACCCCACCAGCAGCAGCCCCGGGATGACCCCCGCCAGAAACAGACGCCCGATCGAGGTTTCGGTGGCGATTCCGTAGACGATCATGGTGACCGATGGTGGGATCAGGATGCCCAGCGTACCACCCGCCGCAATGGAGCCAGCGGCAACGCCGTCCGGGTAACCGCGCTTGCGCATCTCGGGGATGCCCATCTTGCCGATGGCCGCACAGGTCGCAGGTGACGAGCCCGACATCGCCGCGAACAGGGCGCAGGCGCCGAGGTTGGACACCACCAGCCCACCGGGAATACGCGTCAGCCAACGCTCCAACGCCTCGTACAGGTCGGCTCCCGCGCGGGTCGAAGCAATCGAGGCGCCCATGATGATGAACATCGGGATGGACAGCAGCGCGAAATTGTCCAGCTTGCCGAACAGGATTTCCGGCATCAGCTCCAGCGAACGCGGGCCGTCGAAGACGATCAGGAAACCGGCGGAAACGATCAGAAGGCCAATGGCCACCGAAACGCCGGAAAACAATACGACAATGGTGGCCAGTGCCACGATGCCGCCGAGCAGAAGCGGGTCCATCAGCCTTACTCCAGTCCAAATGGTTTATCGACGCCGGTCAGCACGGCCACCAGATCTGCAACCAGTTGCAGCAGTAAGAGACCGAAGCCGACGGGGATCGAGAGATAGGGAATCCAAAGGCGCACACCCCAGACGGTGTCCGACCGCCAGCCGCGCTCCCAGGCGAAATGCCAGTATTCAAAGCCGTACCACAGCATGACCGCGGTGATTGCGATCGACAGCACCGCCGTCAGAACCGCCAGTGCAAACCGAGCGCGTGGTGCCAACGACAGTGGGATCAGATCGACATTCACATGGCCGCGCAGCCGCTGCACGTAGGGCAGACCGACCAGGGTTGCGGCAATGATCAGATAGATCACGGCTTCGGTCTGCCAGATGGTGGACCCGTTCAGGACGAACCGCACCACGATCATCTGGCAGGTGATGGCAACCGCTGCAACGATCATCGCAGCGGCACACCAGCCCGCAAGGGTCGACAGCGCCGCAGCGAGACGCAGAAAGGAGTTGTTGCCGGATCGGGCAATGGCGGCATTGCTATGGCTGGCCATCAGCATCTCCCGTAGTTGAAAGGTAACAAGGGGCGGAGCGGCTCGAGGGCCGCTCCGCAGGCAGTCGATCGAGGGGGATCACTCGACCGCCAATGCAAGGTCCAGCAGCTTTTGCCCGTCGGCCACTTCTTCGACAAACTTCTTGTAGGAGGTTTCCATTGCCAGCTTGCGCCAGGCCTCGAAATCCTCGGCAGACATCTCGGCAATCTCGACACCAGCCTCGGCAAACACCTCGGCCGAAGCGGCGTCCTGTTTCTTGGCTTCTTCCAGGTAATAGGCCTGCGCCTTTTCAGCGGCGTCGCGCAGCGCATTCTGTTGGTCCTCGGTCAGACCGTCGAAGGTGCTCTTGTTCATCAGCAACGGCTGGTACATGAACCACAGCGCCACGTCGCCTGCGGGGGTGTAGCAGCTGACCTGCTCGTAGATCCGATAGGATACAAAGGACGAGGACGATGTGTTGGCCGCCTGCAAAACGCCCGTCTGCATCGCGTTGTAGATTTCCGACGACGCCATCGAGGCGATCGACGCCCCGGCCCCGGCCAGCATCTGCTCAAACGACTTGCCGGCGGCGCGGGTTTGCAGCCCCTCCACATCCTCTGGCTTGGTGATGCACTTATCCTTGCCGGCAAAACCGCCGGCGAGGTAGCCATGAACCAGAACCATGACGTCATCTTCGGCCATCTTCTCTTCCAGCGCATCCATGAAAGGCGAGTCGCTGAGGCGCGCCGCATGATCGTGATTCTTCACCAGCCCCGGCATCAGCGTCAGGTTATAGGCGGGCTGCTGGCCGCCGGCGTAGGAGAGCGGCAGCACCGTCATGTCCAACTGGCCGCGGCTCAACGACTTGTACTGCTCGCGCGGCTTGAACAGCGATTTCGAGCCGAAAATCTTTATGCTTAGATCCACATTGGCAGCTTCGACTTCATCCGCGACGATCTGGGCGACCTTGTGGCGCACGTCATTGTTCGACCATTGATGCGACAGGCGCAGCTCGGTTGCATTTGCCAGGCTGCCTGCCGCAGCCAGCGCCATCCCGGCCACCGCGGCCTTGAGAACAGATTTCATGTTTTCCTCCCTGAATGCCTCCTGGCGAACCAGAAGATGCAAGACGGTAGGCGCGCAGTGTTTATCATGTCAACATTTTTGTATACAAGAATAGTGTTCTTGAATTTGATATCGGCGCCGGATAGATCTTGTTCATGGAACAACGCCGCGCCGACAACATCGCCGAACAGCTGGAAGAGCTGATTTTCAACGGAACTTTCTCCAACGGTGACCGGTTGGATGAGGTGCGCCTGGCCGAGCAATTCGGCGTGTCCCGCACGCCGCTGCGGGAAGCCTTTCAACGGCTTGCCCTCTCTGGCCTGGTTGAATTGATTCCCCGCCGCGGCGCTTTTGTCCGCCAGCCCGGCCCGGTTGAGCTGATGGAAATGTTCGAAGTGATGGCAGAACTGGAAGCAGTCTGCGGTCGCCTCGCCGCCCTTCGAATTTCCGACGACGCGCTGGAGGAATTGCGCGACGCCAACGCCAAGTGTCAGGCCGCTGTAGATAATCGGGATGCGGATAACTACTACATTGAAAACGAACGCTTTCACATGATCATCTACCAGCAGTCAGGCAACAGCTTCCTTGCCCAGGAGGCCGCCAAACTGCATAAACGCCTGAAGCCGTTTCGCCGTCAGCAACTTCGCTTCCGAGGCCGAATGGCGCAGTCCATGGCTGAGCATGAGCTGGTCGTCCAGGCCCTGGAACGGGGAACGGCTGACCAGGCCGCCGATACGTTGCGAGGCCATGTGGCGGTACAGGGGGAAAAGTTTCATCAGCTGATGGCCACACTGAAATCGGAAGCCGATTAGACGGCTTCCCAAGACGCACACCCACGCGCCTTCTTGGCTGATCGGAGCGCGTTCAGGGTTCGACCGACGCCCGAAAACCCTGCTTGCAGGGCGGGCAACATTGCCGCTTTCGTCGACCATCCTCAAACGTGATTTTCAGGCCATCGCAATGGCAGGATTGCCGATGCCAGTTTCGCAGGCGCAGAAACGACAAGATTGTTGCTGGATATATTTTAATCTTGAAATATCTATGCGAGCCTGCGTAGGCTCTTCCTCAGGGCTGGCACAAGATCAGCCGCAGGGATGCGGGTTACCGCTTGGCTTGGCTTATGTCACCGCCGCGGTATTGTCGCAATCATTGCACAACTGTTCCGGCCACCCGCCGGTCATATCGTGGGAGGACAAGACGTTATGAAATCAATTCGCAAACTGGCGATGGCCGCGGCAATTCCGGCGCTGGCAGCGGCGGGCGCCACCGGCGCGCTGGCGGACACAAAGATCGGAATGATCACCACCCTGTCCGGCGGCGGCGCGGGCCTTGGCGTGGATGTCCGCGACGGCTTCATGCTGGCAATCGAACAAGACGGTCGCGAGGGTGTCGAAGTGGTGATCGAAGACGATCAGCGCAAACCCGATATCGCGGTACAGATCGCCGACCGAATGATCCAGTCCGAGAAGGTCGACATCATGACCGGCATCATCTGGTCAAACCTGGCGATGGCGGTGATCCCGGCGGCGACCGCGCAGGGCGTGTTCTACCTGTCGCCCAATGCCGGCCCCTCCGCCTTGGCGGGCAAGCGCTGCCATGAAAATTACTTCAACGTGGCCTGGCAGAACGACAACCTGCACGAAGCCGCGGGCGCCTATGCCAATGACGCAGGGCTGAAGAACAGCTTTATCCTCGCGCCGAACTACCCGGCGGGACAGGACGCGCTGACCGGCTACAAACGCATGTACAAGGGCGAGCTGGCGGGCGAGATCTACACCAAGCTGGGCCAGACCGACTATGCGGCGGAAATTGCGCAGATCCGGGCTTCGGGCGCGGATTCCGTCTATTTCTTCCTGCCCGGCGGCATGGGGATTTCCTTCCTGAAACAATACGCGGGCAGCGGCGTGGACCTGCCGGTGGTGGGACCTGCGTTCTCGTTCGATCAGGGCATCCTGCAGGCGGTAGGCGACGCGGCACTGGGGGTCAAGAACACCTCGCAGTGGAGCAAGGATCTGGACAATGAGGCCAATGTCGAGTTCGTGGCGGCCTTCCAGGAGAAATACGGCCGTCTGCCGTCGCTTTATGCCAGCCAGGGGTTTGACACCGCCAACCTGATCCTCAGCGCGCTGGACAAGGCCGAAGTGTCCGATCAGGACGCCTTTCGTGCGGCGCTGAAGGAAGCGGATTTCGCCTCTGTGCGCGGTGACTTCAAGTTCGGCGACAACCACCACCCGGTGCAGAACATCTATGTGCGCGAGGTGATCAAGGAGGGCGACGTCTACACCAACAAGATCGTCGCCACTGGCCTGGAAAACCACGCCGACGCCTACGCGGCTGAGTGCAAGATGTAAGACAGACCAACGGGCGCGGGCTCCATGAGGGCCTGCGCCGCTGGCCTCACTTCCCCTCGGACAATCAAGATGACGTATATTCTAGTTCTGGAGCAGATCCTGAACGGGCTTCAGCTTGGCGTGATGCTGTTCCTGATGGCAGCCGGGCTGACGCTGGTGTTCGGGGTGATGGGGCTGATCAACCTCGCCCATGGATCGCTGTATATGGTCGGCGCCTTTGCCGCCGCGGCGGTGGCGGGCTGGACGGGATCGTTCCTGCTGGCGCTGATTGCCAGCCTTGCCGCGGCCGCGGCGGCCGGCGCGCTGATGGAGCTGGTGGTGATCCGGCGGCTGTATCGGCGCGACCATCTGGACCAGGTGCTGGCGACATTCGCGCTGATCCTGATTTTCTCGGAAGGCACGCGCTGGCTGTTCGGCTCTTTCCCGCTGTTTCTGGACGTACCCGCCTATCTGTCGGGGCCGGTGAGCCTGCCGGGCGGGATCGAATACCCACTGTACCGGCTGACCATCATCCTGATCGGGCTGGCGATTGCAGCCGGGCTGTTTCTGCTGATTGCCAAGACCCGCATCGGCATCCAGATCCGCGCTGGCGAGGCCGACCGCGAGATGATTGCCGCGCTTGGCGTTGATATCTCGAAACTTTACACGCTGGTCTTTGCCCTGGGCGCAGCGCTGGCCGGGCTGGCAGGCGCGCTGGTGGGCGCGATCCAGTCGGTGCAGGTGGGCATGGGCGAGCCGGTGCTGATCCTCGCCTTCGTGGTGATCGTCATCGGCGGCATCGGCTCGATCAAGGGGGCGCTGGCGGGCGCACTGCTGGTGGGGCTGACGGATACGCTGGGCGGGGTGTTCCTGCCGCAGCTGTTTGCCCTGTTCATGGAGCCCGCCAGCGCGGCCTCTGCCGGGGCATCGCTGGCGTCGATGCTGATTTACATTCTGATGGCGGCGATCCTGTTGGTACGCCCCTCGGGCCTGTACGGAGGGAGCGCATGATGACGCGCGAGAGTCTTCTCAACTGGGCGATGATCGCGGCTCTGCTGATCGTGCCGCTGGCGGCATGGAGCCTGGACGAGCCGTTCATCATCACGCTGGCCACCAAGGCGGCGATCCTGGCGCTGGCCGGGGTCGGGCTGAACATCGCGCTGGGGCTGGGCGGGCTGATCAGCCTCGGCCATGCGGCGTTTTTCGGGATCGGCGGCTATGCCATGGGCATTCTGGCGGCCCATGCGCAGAACTACGAGCCGCTGTTCAATTGGCCATTCCTGTTCGAGGGCAGCAACCAGATGCCGCTGATCTGGCTGGTGGCGGTTGTGCTCAGCGCGCTTGCGGCGCTGGTGATCGGGGCGCTGTCCTTGCGCACCTCGGGTGTCTATTTCATCATGATTACCCTCGCCTTCGGGCAGATGCTGTACTACTTCGCGATCAGCTGGAGCGCCTATGGCGGCGAAGACGGCCTGTCCATCTGGGTGCGCAATGAATTTCCCGGGCTGAATACGCTGGACCCGATCCAGTTCTTTGCCATTGCCTATGTGATCCTGTGTCTGGCGCTGTTCTTTGCCGCGCGGCTGGCGGCCTCGCCCTTTGGGCTGGCGCTGGCGGCGGCGCGACAGAACGCGGACCGGGTCGAAGCCGTCGGCCTGACACCGTTCAAGCTGCGGCTCGTGGCCTTTGTGATCTCGGGTGCAATCACCGGGCTGGCGGGGGCTTTGTTTGCCGATCTGAACCGCTTTGTCAGCCCCACCATGCTGAGCTGGCACACCAGCGGCGAGATCATGATCTTTGTGATCCTTGGCGGCGTGGGTCGCTTGTACGGCCCGGTCGCAGGTGCCGCGCTGTATATCCTGCTGGAGCATCTTCTGGGCGGGATCAGCGATTACTGGCAGATCTTCCTGGGCGTTCTTCTGCTGCTGATCGTGCTGTTTGCCCGCGGCGGGCTGATCGGGGCTATTGCCGGACGGGAGAAAGCGCATGGCTGAGGTGGTGCTGAGAACCGAGAACCTGTGCAAGAGCTTTGGCGCGCTGAAGGCCAGCAGCGATGTCTCGCTGGATTTGCGGGCGGGCGAAATCCACGCGCTGATCGGGCCAAATGGTGCGGGAAAATCAACGCTTATCAAGCAGATCGCCGGTAACTTCCGACCTGATAGCGGCAGGGTGGAACTGCTGGGGCGTGATGTGACGGCCCTGGACACCGTGGCGCGGGCGCGGATGGGGCTGGGGCGGACGTTCCAGATCTCAGCGCTGGCGATGGAATACACGGTGCTACAGAACGCAATCTTGGGCGCGCTCGGCGGGCAGGGGCGGGTGTTCCGCTTTTTCCGCAACGTGATGAAGGATCCGGCGCTGCTGGCGGTTGCCCGCGACGCGCTGGAGCGGGTCGGGCTGGCGGATGCCGCCGACCGCCGAACTGCCGATCTGTCACACGGCCAGCGCCGCCAGCTGGAAGTTGCGGTGGCGCTGACGCTGAAACCGAAGTTGTTCTTGATGGATGAGCCGATGGCGGGGCTTGGCGCCGACGGGTCGCACCGGCTAACGGGGTTCCTCGACGGGCTGCGGCAGGAGGCGCCGATCCTGCTGGTCGAACATGACATGGACGCGGTTTTTGCGCTGGCGGACCGGATCAGCGTGCTGGTCTACGGCCAGATCATCGCCACCGGCACCGCGGATGAAATCCGCGCCAACGCCGAGGTGCGCCGCGCCTATCTGGGAGAGGAGGACGCCGCATGAGCCTGTTGCAATTACAAGGGGTTGAAGCCTCCTACGGTCCGGCACAGGCGCTGTTCGGCGTCGATCTGGAGATTGGCGAAGGCGAGGTTGTGGCGCTGATGGGCCGCAACGGCATGGGCAAATCCACCACCATCAAGACGATCTGCGGCATGCTGGCGGCAAGCGCAGGCTCCTTGCAATTCGACGGGCATGATCTGCGCGCGCTGCCCTCACATAAAATTGCCCGGCTGGGCATCGGGTTAGTGCCGGAGGGGCGGCGCTGCTTCGCACCGCTGACAGTGGAAGAAAACCTGACTGCCGCCGCCCGCCCCGGCCCCTGGGACATGCAGCGGGTGGCAGAACTGTTTCCCCGGCTGGAGGAGCGACGCCACCAGACCGCAGGGTCGCTGTCGGGCGGCGAGCAGCAAATGCTTACCATCGGCCGCGCGCTGATGACCAACCCGCGCCTGCTGATCCTAGATGAGGCAACGGAGGGTCTGGCACCCGTGGTGCGACAGGAGATCTGGGCCGCCATCGCACGGCTGAAGGCGGACACCGGCCTTGCCATTCTTGTGGTCGACAAATCCCTGCGCGAACTGTCGGCAGTTGCCGATCACGCGGTGATCCTCAACCGCGGCTGCAACGTTTGGACCGGCAAGATCAGCGCATTGGAGGCAAAACAGGCGGATCGCTACCTCGGTGTCTGACGCCACTCGAATATACAAAAAAACAGGCAACTCTCCTGCGGGAAAGTTGCCTGCTTGGTTGCTTCAGACGACCATGCTTACCAGGAGGTCAGCACGGTGCCCTGATATTTCTCTTCGATGAATGCCTTGATCTCCGGGCTGTGATAGGCGTCGATCAGCGGCTGGACCCAAGGCGCTTCTTGATCGCCGTCGCGCACCACGATGATGTTGACATAGGGGTTGTCCGCGCTTTCCACGGCAATCGCATCCTCTTTCGGGTTCAGGCCCGAAGCGATCGCGTAGTTCGTGTTGATCAGCGCAGCGTCCAGATCTGCCAGCGAGCGCGGCAGCTGTGCCGCGTCCAGTTCACGGAAGCGGATGTCCTTGGGGTTCTCGGTCACATCAAGCACGGTCGGAACCAGGCCAGTGCCTTCGGCCAGTTTGATCAGACCCAGCTGTTGCAGCACCAGCAGCGCGCGCCCGCCGTTGGTCGGGTCGTTCGGGATCCCCATGGAGCCGCCTTCGGGGAAATTGTCCAGCGACGTGATCTTGTCGGAGTAGACCCCCATCGGCGTGGTGATGGTGGTCGCCACCGGCACCAGCGCAAAACCGCGGTCCTTCACCTGGTTGTCCAGATAGGGCTTGTGCTGGAACGAGTTGGCCTGAATGTCGCCATCGGCGAGCGCTTGGTTCGGCACCACGTAGTCAGAAAATTCGACCACGTCGATATTCAGGCCCATGGGCTCAGCGATCTTTGCCACCTCTTCCATGATCTCGGCGTGTTCGCCCGGCGAAACGCCAACCTTGATGTCCGCGGCTGTCGCCATGCCAGCGATCATTGCGAGGGCGGAAACGAGCGGAAACATACGTTTCATGAAGTCTTTCCTTCGGTTTGGCAGCCTGTGCTGCATGTTGTCAGATCAGCGGCCACGGTTGCGCGGCGCGCGTTTGTCGACCAGTCTGGCCAGCCCCTCACCCAGGGACTGCACAAGCTGGACCAGAACGATGAGAATGACGACCACCGCCAGCATGACCTCGGGCATGAAGCGCTGGTATCCATAACGAATGCCCAGATCCCCAAGCCCCTCACCACCGACGGCGCCGACCATGGCCGAGTAGCCGATCAGGCTGACCACGGCGAGCGTCAGGCCCAGCGTGATACCGGGAAGAGCCTCGGGGATCAGGACCTTGCGGATGATCTGGAACGGAGTGGCCCCCATGGCGCGCGCCGCTTCGATCAACCCGCTGTCCACCTCGCGGATCGCATTTTCCACCAGTCGCGCGATAAAGGGCGCGGCGGCGATGGTCAGCGGCACGATGGCAGCCGTGGTCCCGATCGAGGTCCCCGCGATCAGTCGGGTGAAGGGAATGATCGCCACCACCAGGATGATGAACGGCACCGAACGCGCGGCGTTGACCACCAGTCCCAGCACCTTGTTCACCAGCGGCGAAGACAGCAGCTCTCCGCGCTGCGAGACCGCGAGATAGACGCCGACGGGCAGGCCCACCAGCGTGCCCAGCAGACCGGAGATCGCGACCATGTACAACGTCTGCAAGGTCGCTTCGATCAGCATATTGATCAGATTAGCCGACATAGCCCAAAACCTCCGTAAGCAGGTTGTGACGTTCCAGATAGGCGCGGGCCTCGGGGCCACGGTCTGCCTCGACCGAAACCAAGAGATTGCCAAACGGGTGCGGGCCGATCTCCTCGACCGCTCCGGCGAGGATGTTAACGGGGATGCCCAGCTCGGACGTCAGCTTGGCCAGCATCGGATCGGTAGCATGACGCCCGGCAAAAGTGATGCGGATCACCTCTTCGCTGTGCCCCTGCGGCCGTTCCGCCTTTAGACGGTGCGAAACAAAACTGGGCAGGGTGATACCGGTTATGCCAGAGAGGAAAGATCGTGTCGTCGGATGTTTCGGGTCCGCGAATACATCGTAGGTCGTGCCTGCCTCGACAATCCGCCCCCCATCGATCACCGCCACATGGCTGGCAATGTCGCGCACAACCGCCATCTCATGCGTGATGAGCAGGATCGTCAAGCCGAGGTCTCGGTTGATATCGGCCAGCAGCTTCAGAACCGTTTGGGTGGTTTCAGGGTCCAACGCCGAGGTGGCTTCGTCCGACAGCAGAACCTTGGGTTTGGTGGCCAGCGCCCGCGCGATCCCAACGCGTTGTTTCTGACCGCCCGACAGCTCCGCCGGGTAGCGTCCACTCAGCTGTTCCAGACCAACTCGGGCGATGAGGTCATCAACACGCGGCTTGATTTCTGCACTCGGCAGGCCAGCGATTTCCAGCGGCAGGGCAACGTTGCCATAGACCGTGCGCGAACTCAGCAGATTGAAATGCTGAAAGATCATGCCGACATCACGCCGAATACGTCGCAGCTCTGCGGCCCCCGCCCGACCTACGTCGTGCCCGGCAACGGTGACTGTGCCGGAGGTCGGCTGTTCCAGCCCGTTGACCATGCGCAGCAGCGTAGACTTGCCAGCGCCGGAGCGTCCGATAATTCCGGTGATCGTGCCCGCAGGCACGTCAAGGTTTACGCCCTCAAGCGCTTTGACCTGGCCTGTGCCCTTCTTGTAAAAGGACTTCTCCAGGTTCTCGAAGGTGATTGCGGCACCCGATGTCTGTCTGTCGGCCATCCGAGTCTCTCGTATTCGTGCGGCCTCCTCCCAACGGCGCGGTAAACCGGATATACTGGCCGGACGCAAGCCCCACCGTCGACAGAAGCGTCATTCCAGATTACCGACACGATACTACCGTTCACCCCGAAACTGCGTGAACTCCGGCGCATTCACCGGACGGTGGCGGCAGCATCGCAAACAGTCGGCGTTGCAACCGACCGCCCGACATGGAACATTCATCAAGCCACCCCGTTTCCTACTGGCATGCCCCCGGCATCGCCTGCGGCCCAATCGCTTCGAGGCGGCACTTTCGGGCATCGTCGCCGCCAGCAGCCTCAAAGGAGCAACAGCCCCATGCCCCAGCCCTCCGGCACCGCGTTGACCCTGCTCGAGATCCTCGCCTTCACCTTCATCTTTGCGATTGGCCTGGGTTTGCTGACCCTGGTGGTGCTTTACATCCGCGACAAGACCCAGACGGACAGCACCCTGCGCCGCAACTACCCCGTTCTTGCGCGTTTCCGCTATCTGTTTGAACATCTGGGGGAATTCTTTCGCCAATATTTCTTCGCCCTTGACCGGGAGGAGATGCCTTTCAACCGCGCCGAGCGGTCTTGGGTCTACCGTGCCGCCAAGAATGTAGACTCCACGGTGGCTTTTGGCTCCACCCGCGACCTGCGCCCGGCCGGTACCGTCTATTTCGTCAACAGTGCCTTTCCTGACCTCGCCCACAACAGCGCTGCATCGCCTTTGACGTTCGGCCCTTACAGCCGTCATCCCTACAGCACCGATGCGGTCTTTTGCATCTCGGGTATGAGTTTCGGTGCCATTTCCGTTCCCGCCGTGCGCGCCCTGTCACGCGGCGCGAAACAGGCCGGTATCTGGCTCAACACCGGTGAAGGCGGTCTGTCCCCGTACCATCTGGAGGGCGGCTGTGACCTCGTTTTCCAGATCGGCACAGGTAAATTTGGCGTGCGGGATCTTGCTGGAGGCTTTGACGACGACAAGCTGCGGGCGGTGGCGTCGCACGAAACTGTACGCATGTTCGAGTTGAAACTCTCCCAAGGCGCCAAGCCCGGCAAGGGCGGCATCCTGCCCGGCGCCAAGGTCACCCCCGAAATCGCTGCGATCCGTGGTATCCCCGAAGGGCTTGACGCGATCAGCCCCAACCGACACCCGGAGGCCGCCGATGTGGCCGGACTGTTGGACATGATCGCCCATATCCGCGAAACGACGGGAAAACCGACCGGCCTTAAGACAGTGATCGGCAGTCCAGAGTTCCTGCGCACGCTGTGCCAGGAAATTCAGATACGCGGTGTCGAAAGTGCCCCTGATTTCATCACCATAGACAGCGCTGACGGCGGCACTGGCGCCGCGCCGATGAGCCTTATCGACAACATGGGCATGCCCCTGCGTGAAAGCCTGCCGCTGGCGGTCGACGTGCTGGTCACATACGGGTTGCGCGACCGCATCAAGATTTGTGCCAGCGGCAAGCTGATCAACCCGTCGGAAGTGGCCTGGGCCTATTGCGCAGGTGCCGACATGGTGGTTTCGGCGCGGGGGTTCATGTTTGCGCTTGGCTGCATCCAGGCCCTGCAGTGCAACAAGAACACCTGCCCCACCGGTATCACCACCCATGATCCGCGGCTGCAATACGGGCTGGATCCCGCCAGCAAATCGGTCCGCGTGGCACAATATGCGCAAAACATGTCCAAGGAGCTGGACATCATCGCGCACAGTTGCGGCGTCGAAGGCCCTCGGCAGCTGTGTCGTGAACACGCACGGATCGTGCTGGACACGGGCCGATCAATTTCGATGGCCGAGCTGTTTCCGGCACCAAAGCCGCTGGCCGCCCCGGCCACCGGAAATCACTGAACCCGCCCAAGGGCAGGCAGGCGACCCTGGCCGCCTCCTGCCCCGCAACGTCACTCGTAGGCACCTGCGGAATAGGTGAGTTCGTAGCTGTGACTGTACAGCTCGAAAACAATGCCGAAGGGGTCTTCGACATAGACCATACGGTAGGGTTTCTTGCCCGGAAAATATTCCCGCACCGGCATGCGTTGACGCCCACCCGCCGCGACGATGCGCTCGACGAGCCCCTCAACATCCGGGTCCTGGATGGCAAAGTGAAACGTGCCGTGACGACGGTGGTCCAGATTGTTCTCCGGCGCGTAGTTCTCAGGAAATTCAAAGAGTTCTATGCCAATGCCGTCCGCGGTCGCGAGATGCGCGATCCTGAGGGACCCCCATCCAGGGCCAAAAACATCGGTGCACATCATGCCGATTGCACTGTCGTCCTCGACTGCCTCAGACGGCTGCATCACGACGTAAAAGCCAAGGACCTCGGAGTAGAATTTGACCGCCGCCTCCAGATCCGGGACGGACAGGCCGATATGAGAAAACGTTCGGGGTGTCGGGGTCATTCGATGATCTCCATTTGCGTTTCGTAACGCTGAGGTAGACACCGCGCTGCCAAATATGAAATTATCATTCAGAATTGAAATCATAACAGATTGTTTTTACCCTGATGCTGAATGCCACCTGGCTCAACACGTTCACCACCCTCTGTGAAACCGGGCATTTCACCCGCACCGCAGCCCGGCTGAACATGACGCAGCCGGGCGTTTCACAACACCTGCGAAAGCTGGAACTTCAGCTCGGCCAGGCTCTGATCACTCAGCAGGGCAAGAGTTTCACCCTCACCCCGGCGGGCGAGGCCGTGTTTGCCCTCGGCCTGTCACGGCGGGAAGAGGAAAAGGCGCTGCGCGAAGCAATCGAAACCGACAACAAGGACGCGGGCGATGTGCGCATCGCCTGCTCCGGTAGCTTCGCCATGCTGCTGTACCCAAAGCTAGTGCCCTGGATGCAGCAGGCCCCCGAGTTGTCCATTCACCTTCAGGCCGCGCCGCAATCGGACATTCTGAATGGATTGCTGGACGCACGTTTTGATCTCGGCATACTCGGGGCGGACCCGGGGCACGCGCGGCTGGACGCGGTGCAGCTGGGGCGCGAGGAGCTTTGCCTGCTTTTGCCCGCCGACGCCGCAGACACACCGCCAAGCTTTGCCGATCTCGACGCGCGTGGCTTCATCGCGCACCCCGATGGATTTGCCTACGCCGACGACCTTTTGCATCGCAACTTTCCCGACGCCTATCCCGGCTCGGACAGGATCAAGGTGCGCGGCTACGTGAACCAGATCGGACAAATTCCGTCACCAGTCGCCCAAGGGATTGGCTACACCTTGTTGCCCCGGAGCGGCGTAGAAGCGTTTGGGCAGAAGGACCGCCTCAAGGTGGTCCAGTTGCCGGAGCGGCGCTGGCACGAGCTCTGGCTGGCGACCCGACGCGGCCGCACCCTGTCGGCCCGCGTGTCACACGCCGCCGATCTGGTCCTCGCCGCGGCCGCTGCCCTGCGATAACGTCGCCGAATGATCTCAGATCGACTGCGTGTCGGCCTCGGCCGGTTCTGCCCGAAAGGGTTTCAGACTTTCAGCAAACGCCTCGAGGAAGTCCAGCGCCAACAGCGACCGACTGCCTGACACCGGTCGCAAGATCGACAGCCGATGATTGATCTCCGGCTCGAAGGGTACGATGGCAATGCCCTGGCCGCGGTACTGCTCCGCATCCAGCGCGCTGACCACCGTCGCCCCCTGCCCCTGGCTGACGATGATGCAGGCGGTCGAGAACTGACGCACCTCGATCCAGCTGTTCATCTCCACCCCGGTTTCGGAAAACGCCCGCAGGAGCTTGCGGAAGAACGGGCTGTCCCGGCGGGTGTGGATCAGCTTGCGATCGGCCAGATCCAGCGGGGTCACCGCGTCCCGGTTGGCAAGCGGATCGCCCTCGGGCAGCACACAAACCGTACGAATCGGCACGTCCATGCTTTCCACCGCCGGGTGGGTGGCAAACTCATCTGTTATGCCACAGTCGTATTGTTCGCCGATGATCCACTCGAGAATCCGCTCTGGCCGGTCCGGCTCCAGCGTCAGCCGCACGCCGGGGCGATGCTCCAGAAACCCCGCGAGCAACTTCGGCAGCAAGGCCGTGGCAAAGCCCGGCAAGCAGGCAATACGCAGATGGCCCGCCGTGCGCTCGGTCAAGTCCCGGTTGAGTTCCTCGAGATGGTGCAGGCTGTCAAACACCCGCCCCACTTCCGATAGCAGATAGCGGGCCTCGGAGGTGGGAATCAGGATTCCGTCCTTTCGGGTGAACAGATCCACCGCCACTGATTTTGAAAAATCGGAAAGAAGCCGACTGGCCGCCGGCTGCGAAATACCAAGGGATTCCGCTGCGCGGGTGACCGATCCGGTGCGGGCGACGGCCTGAAAGGCCTCTAGCTGGCGGAGACTGAATTTCAAAGGCTTAGCCACGCTTAACAGGGATTTTCACGCCAACATATAACATCATGTTATGAAATTTGTCAAAAAACTTTTGCTTGAATTATTTGCTGACTCGCTCAAAACCTAGGCGCAGAGCCAACCTTGGGAGTACAGCTCATGTCCATCAAATCTATTCTCAGCGCCTCGGCGGTCGTGGCCGTTGCTGGTAGCACCGCATTTGCAGAAACCGAAATTCAGTGGTGGCACGCCATGGGCGGCACCAACGGCGAACGGGTCAACAAGATCGCTGAAGATTTCAACGCCAGCCAGGATGAGTACAAGGTCGTACCCGTCTACAAAGGCAACTATACCGAGACCATGACCGCGGCGATCGCGGCCTTCCGTGCCAAGGAGCACCCCGAGATCGTACAGGTCTTCGAGGTTGGCACTGCCACCATGATGGCTGCCAAGGGCGCCGTCTACCCGGTCGAACAGCTGATGAAGGACGCAGGCGAGCCGTTCGACGGCGACGCTTTCCTGCCCGCCGTGGTCTCTTACTACGAGACCCCCGAGGGCGAGCTGCTGTCGATGCCCTTCAACAGCTCCACCCCGGTCCTGTGGTACAACAAGGACGCGCTGGATGCCGCCGGTGCCGACGTGCCGACCACCTGGGAAGAGGTCCGCACCGCTTCGCAGAAGCTGGTCGACAATGGCATGAAATGCGGCGTCTCCTTTGGCTACCAGTCCTGGGTGATGATCGAGAACTTCTCCGCCTGGCACAACCTGCCGTCCGGCACCAAGGAAAACGGCTTTGGCGGTTTTGACACCGAGCTGACCTTCAACAACGACAAGGTCGCTGCGCGTCTGGACGACATTGCCGACATGGGCAAGGAAGGTCTGTTCGTTTACGGTGGCCGCCGCGGCGACAGCCTGCCGATGTTCACCAATGGCGACTGCGGCATGTGGATGAACTCCTCCGCCTACTACGGCTCGATTTCGGAGCAGGCGGATTTCGAGTTCGGCCAGACCATGCTGCCGCTGGACACCAAGATCGCGGACGCCCCGCAGAACTCCATCATCGGTGGCGCAACCCTGTGGGTGCTGGCCGGTCACGACGAGGAAGAATACAAGGGCACTGCCAAGTTCCTGAGCTACCTGTCGTCGCCCGAAGTACAGGCCTGGTGGCACCAGGAGACCGGCTATGTGCCGATCACAACCGCCGCTTACGAGCTGTCCAAGGAGCAGGGCTTCTATGAAAAGAACCCCGGCACCGATACTGCTATCAAGCAGCTGAGCCTGAACACCCCCACCGCCAACAGCCGCGGCATCCGCTACGGTAACTTCGTGCAGATCCGCGACGTGATCAACGAAGAGCTGGAAGCCCTGTGGGGCGGCGAAAAGACGGCACAGGAAGCACTGGATGCAGCCGTGGAACGCGGCAACGACCTGCTGCGTCGCTTTGAACGTTCGGCCAAGTAATCCATCCTGACGACCCGGCCCTGCCGCTCCCAATCTCGGGCGGCAGGGCTTTTTCTGATTGGGGGCTTCATGCTCAAACGGGTGCATTTCCCTTCTTCGCTGCTGCCATACCTCTTGGTGGCACCGCAGATCATCATCACGCTGGTGTTCTTTCTCTGGCCCGCCAGCCAGGCCATGTACCAGTCGTTCCTGATCGAGGACGCCTTTGGCCTCGGCACGGAATTTGTCTGGTTCGAGAATTTCGAGCAACTGCTGACCGACAGCCACTATCTCGCCAGTTTCCAACGCACGGCGGTGTTTTCGATGCTGGTGGCGGCCCTGTCGATGGGCACTGCCCTGATCCTGGCGGGCTTTGCCCAACGGGTTGTGCGCGGCGCGATGTTCTATCGCACACTCCTGATCTGGCCCTATGCTGTGGCGCCGGTTCTGGCGGGTGCGCTCTGGGTGTTCATGTTCAACCCCACTCTCGGGATATTTCCCTATTTCCTGGAAATGGTGGGCATCACCTGGAACCACTATCTGAGCGGAAATCAGGCCATGGCGCTGGTCATCATGGCCGCGGCCTGGAAGCAGGTCGCCTACAATTTCCTGTTCTACCTTGCCGCGATGCAGTCGATCCCGAATTCCGTAATCGAGGCAGCAGCCATTGACGGCGCAGGCCCGGCGCGGCGGTTCTGGACGATCATCTTCCCGCTGATCTCCCCCACCACGTTTTTCCTGCTGGTCATCAACATGGTCTACGCCTTCTTCGAAACCTTCGGCATCATCCACGCGGTGACCCAGGGCGGCCCAGGCACCTCGACCACCATCCTGGTCTACAAGGTGTTCAACGACGGTTTTGTCGGGCTCGACCTCGGCGGCTCTGCCGCACAATCGGTGGTTCTGATGGTTCTGGTCATCGCCATGACCGTGGTCCAGTTCCGCTTTGTTGAAAGAAAGGTGGAATACTGATGGTCGAAAACCGCCCCTTCGCAACTTTCCTGACCCATCTGGTGCTGGTGCTCGGCGTCATCGCCATTGCGCTGCCGGTCTGGATCACCTTTGTTGCCGCCACCCATGACCCGCTGCGCATGGGCCAGGCCCCATTGCCGATGTGGCCCGGCGATCATTTCCTTACCAACATGAAGCAGACCCTGTTCGGTTCCGGTCTCAGCGGCACGGAGGGTGCGCCGGTCTGGCTGATGCTGCTGAACTCTCTGGCAATGGCGCTGATGATCTCCACGGGCAAGATCATCATTTCGCTGCTGTCGGCGTTTGCGATCGTCTATTTCAAGTTCCCCTTCCGGATGACCTTCTTCTGGATGATCTTCATCACCCTGATGCTGCCGGTTGAGGTCCGCATCCTTCCCACCTTTGAGGTGGTGGCAGATCTGGGCATGCTCAACAGCTACTGGGGCCTCTCGGTACCGCTGATTGCCTCGGCAACGGCAACCTTCATGTTCCGCCAGGTCTTCCTGACGGTCTCGGACGAGATGCTGGAAAGTGCGCGGATCGATGGCGCCGGGCCGCTGAGGTTCTTCTTCGACATCCTGCTGCCGCTGTCGCGTACCAATATCGCGGCGCTCTTCGTGATCCTCTTCATCTACGGCTGGAACCAGTACCTCTGGCCTCTCCTGATCACCACGGACACCTCGATGACCACCATCGTGATGTCGATCAAGCAGATGCTGGAGGCTGCAGAGCAAAGCCCGCAGTGGAACATCATCATGGCCACGGCCCTTCTGGCGATGATCCCGCCAGTCTTCGTGGTCATCGCAATGCAAAAGCTCTTTGTGCAGGGCTTGACGGAAACCGATAAGTAAGGCGCCGAGACATGGCAGATATTCAACTCAAAGATCTGGTGAAATCCTACGGGCCGACCGAGGTGCTGCACCACATCGAAGGCGACATCAAGGATGGCGAGTTCATCGTCATTGTCGGCCCCTCGGGCTGTGGCAAATCCACGCTTTTGCGCATGATCGCAGGCTTGGAAACCGTGACCTCGGGCGAGATCGCCATTGGCGGCAAACGGGTGAACGAACTGGAGCCCGCCTCCCGTGACATCGCCATGGTGTTTCAGAACTACGCGCTCTACCCGCATATGTCGGT
Organism: Leisingera sp. XS_AS12; assembly: GCF_041224635.1. NCBI lineage: Bacteria > Pseudomonadati > Pseudomonadota > Alphaproteobacteria > Rhodobacterales > Roseobacteraceae > Leisingera > Leisingera sp. XS_AS12. The sequence continues at coordinate 67,429 of NZ_JBGFGM010000093.1, read as the reverse complement.
GCGCGAGAACATGGCTTACGGGCTCAAGATCCGCAAACTCTCGAAGGAAGAAATTAACCGCCGCGTCGAAGAGGCGGCGGAAATCCTTGAGATCAAACAGTATCTTGACCGCAAGCCACGGCAGCTGTCCGGTGGTCAGCGTCAGCGGGTTGCCATGGGCCGCGCCATCGTGCGCGACCCGCAGGTGTTCCTGTTCGACGAACCGCTGTCGAACCTGGATGCCAAACTGCGGGTGCAGATGCGGCTGGAAATCCGAAAGCTGCAACAGCGCCTCGGCGTGACCTCGATCTACGTGACCCACGATCAGGTTGAGGCGATGACGCTGGGCGACCGGCTGATGGTGCTGAATGGCGGCTACGTCGAACAGTTCGGCACTCCAATCGAACTCTATGATCGGCCTGCCTCGGTCTTCGTTGCGGGGTTCATCGGCAGCCCGGCGATGAATTTCCTGCCTGCGGAGGTCCAGAACGGCCAAGCCGTCCTGCCCGGCGGTGCCCAAGTGCCCGTAATGGGGCAGCATTCCGGCCAGGCCACCTTCGGCATTCGCCCCGAGCATCTGCAAGCGGATGAAGCCGGCCCCATCGCAATCCAGATCGACATGCTGGAACAACTGGGCGCCAACACCCTGTTGCACGGGCGCCTGCAGGGCACTGACCACACGCTGGTCGCCAGCGTGCCGGGACATGCCACCGATGCGCCCGGCACGCTGCGCCGCTTTGCGGTGCCCGCCGAGCGCAGCCACCTGTTCGACGCCACCAGCGGCAAGCGGTTGGCAGACTGATGGTCTTTCCCCAACTTGCCGCCTTCACTGCCGCGCCGGGCGTGATCCGTCTGGTCGGTCACCGTGGCGCGCGCGGGGTGCTGCCGGAGAACACCATCGCGGGCTTCGAATTCGCGATGCAGTCCGGTGTCTCGCTCCTGGAACTGGACGTCACCGCCACCCGCGACGGGGTGGTGGTGATCACCCACAATCACCATCTGACCCCCTCTATGGTGCGCGATGGCGACGGCAACTGGCTGCAAGGCTCACCGCCCAAGGTGTCAGCGCTGACCTACGACGAACTGCGCCCCTATGACGTGGGCGGGCTGGACAGCCGCAGCGCCTATGGCATGCGCTTCCCCGATCAGGGGTTTCTGGAACAGACCCGCATCCCGCGCCTGTCGGAGTTGCTGACACTGCTTCAGCAAGACCAGCACCAAGACGTTCACCTGCTGTTGGAAATCAAGTCCGATCCTGACCTGATGGCCGACAGCACTGCCCGCAACACGCTGGTGCAAGCCGTGGTGGCCGAGGTGCGGGCGGCAGAGGTTCAAAATCGCACGGTTCTGCACAGTTTCGACTGGGATCTTCTGGCGGATTGTCAGCGGCTGGCACCAGAGATGCCTGCCTCCTTCCTCACTCAGATGCCCGAGAATGACGACGACATCGGCGAGGATTCCTCCAAGGCAGTCAACCCGGTCGAGGGTTTTACCGCGCTGGAGCTACCGGACAAGGTGGCCGCGGCTGGTGGACAGTTCTGGTGTCCCTACTTTCTCGACATTACCGCCGAGTCCCTGGCCCGCGCCCGCGAACTGGGCCTGATCACCGTGGTCTGGACCGCAAACGAGCCTGCGGACATATCGCGCATGATCGAACTGGGCGTGGACGCGATCTGCACCGACTATCCCGGACGGGTGCAGCACCTGCTGCGACGCAACGGCCTGCATTGGCAAGTCGCCCCGACGGTGGCTTGAACTGAAAACCGGAGGGCGCGCAATGAGCCGCCCTCCGGTTTCCGGCCTGATAGGTCAGGCGATACGACGAAGTGGTGCCGGCTGCGCGGCCTCGGTTGGATGGCCAAGCTCGAATTGGCCAACCACCGCAGACAGGCTATGCGCCTCGTTCTGCAACAGCTGGCTCGACGCTGCACCTTCCTCGGCCATCGCGGCATTCTGCTGGGTCATATTGTCCAGCTGATGCATCGCGCCATCGATCTTTTCCAGCCCCAGGGACTGACTGCGCACACCTTCGGCAATCTCACTGACCAGGCCGGATACATCGGCAACCTGCGAAATGATGCTGTTCAGCGCATCACCCGCGCGTCCAACCATGGAAACACCGTTGGCCACATGTTCCTCGCTGGCGTTGGTCAGCGCCTTGATCTGCCCCGCCGCATTGGACGCCCGCTGGGCCAGTGCCCGCACCTCCGACGCAACAACCGCAAAGCCCGCCCCAGCTGGCCCCGCACGCGCCGCCTCGACACCGGCATTGAGCGCCAGCAGGTTGGTCTGAAAGGCCACGTCGTCAATCAGGTTGATAATCTTGGAGATCTCTGCCGACGCGGCCTGGATCTGATCCATAGCCTCGACGGCGGAGGTCACGACTTCGGTGCTCTGCTCCGCCTCTGTGCGCGCGCCGCGCATGGTTTCGTCCATCCGGCCGGCCCGCTCCGCGGTGGCGCGGATGCTGCCGGTCAGGTCCCGGATTGCCGTCGCCGTTTCCTCCAGCGTTGCGGCCTGACTTTCGGTTCGATGCGCCATCTCGGTGGCCGCACCGCGCTGCTCCTCGGAGAACCGTCCGACATTCTGCGCCGCTCCGACAACCTCTGCCAGCGAACTGCGCAACCGGCAAAGGCTGCGATTGAAGTTCTCTCTCAGGGTTTCGTACTGGCCATCGAACGGGACTTCGATATCGCAGGCCAGATTGCCGCGCTGCAATTCGGCCAGGGCCGCGCTCATGCTATCGACCACCGCCGCCGTGTGGCGCGCAGCTTCCACCTCGCGGGCAGCTGCCGCATCCGCCTCTTTCAGTTTGCCGCGAAAGCTGTCGAGACTACGAGCCAGATCGCCCAGCTCATCGCCGCGATCCCGCCCCGGAATCAGAGTGTCATACTGACTGTCAGCCAGAGCATTTGTTGCCTCGCGCAGGCCGTGCACCGGCCGCGTCACACTGCGCGCTGCCAGCCAGGAGACAGCGACAGCCGCAAGCAGCGCCACACCGATCAGCACCGCCGCGGTCAACCGGATCCGTTCGACAGCCGCAAAAGCCGTCAGCGTATCGGTTTCCAGCACCAGCGACCAGTCGAGACCTGGCAGTTCCAGCGGCAACACCATGGTGATCGCCGGTTTGCCGAGGCTGGAAGTGTCGGCCAGAAACTGTCCGCGCTCACGCGCCATGGCAGCCTGGATCTGCGGCGTCTGCGCCAGCGGTTCAAGGATCGGGAACAGACCCGACACCGAAGAGGGGCTGCGCGCCTTGCCATCGGCGCTGACCACGAAGATGTTCTGGTGGCTGTCCCCCGACAGATTGCTGGTCAGGGCATTAACAACGCCCGCGCTTCCGAACTGCACGGCAATGACACCTGCAATCTTCTTGCTCTTGGTAAATACCGGAGCGGCCATGAAGGCAGCCACACCATCGGCACTATGGGCATAGCTGGCAAAATCCGCGGTCACCACGGTTCCGGGTTCGGCCTCCAGCGCGGCGTTGAAAACCTGCGCCAGTCCGCTCTTCGGCGCATCCTGAACCGCTGTCATGAAATCGCCTTGCTTGCGTACCGAATAGACAACCTGCCCCGCGGCACTGATCAGGTACAGATCCTGGTAGCCGTTCAGCCGCAGGCTTTGCAGAAATGTAGGATGGTAGGTCACATGCGACTGGTTGTAGTAGCTGCCATCACCGGCATCCAGAAGCTCCTCCCGCTGATGGGAGGGATGGGGGTTCTCCGCTGCATAGGTCTGTTTCAGATACGCGACCGGATCGGCCTCTTCGACCATGCCGATCACACGTTCGAAATTGCTGATGGCGCGGAACACCGCAGGCTGCCCTGCAAGGCTGGACACGTCCGAGCGCGCAGCCTTGATCAGGAAGGACAGCGCCTGGGCGCCGGATTTCGCCTCAATTTCCTGCGCCGAGAAGGCGTTTTCACGGATACTGCGCTCGGCGACCGAATAGACCAGCAAGGACACGGTCACCAGAAAGGCGCCGGTCAACGCTACCATGATCAACGGCAGTTTCAGCTTCAGCGGCAATTTGGTCAGACGCGGCAAACGGGACATACGAGGCAAACTCCTGCAAGGCGGATTCCGGCATGGATCCGGGATTTGAGCAGCCTAGACAGGAATTCCCTGACAAAACGTATATCGTAAATCAGGCGAAAAATCTCGCCAGCTTGCGCGTTCCGACAGGGCTGACACGTCGGCAAATCCGCCAGAAGGTCGGGCAAGCAAGGTAGACGTTTGTTATCCTTGGGATATTTTTAGACTTTCAATGCTTTGCGGCGGACCGCGCGAAATCAACGGCCCCGAACACCAGTCGGGCGTGGCCGCGACGGTTCGGGTCCGTTCAATTCTAATCAATCTGCAGTGGACGGTTGCGCCCGACAGGGTCAGCTGTCCAGCGCGTCAAGGGATGCCGCGATGGCGCTCCACAGTTCCTCGACCGGTTCGGTACCGACCGACAGCCGCACGAAGCCCGGAGCGACATCATCCCCCCAGCGCGCGCGCCGTTCGGCAGAACTGTGCACACCGCCAAACGACGTCGCCGCGCGCAGCAGCGGGCAGCCGTTGATGAAGGCATCGGCCTGCTCGGCACTGTCAAGCGTCAGCGAGATCAGGAACCCGAAACGCGCCATCTGCCGTTTGGCCAGCGCATGCGCAGGATCTTGCGGCAGTCCCGGATAGCGGACACTGCCCACTTTGGGATGGGCTGCCAGCCGCTCCGCAAGAAGTTCTGCGGTATTGCACATTCGGTCAAACCGCAGCTCCAGCGTCTCAAGCCCGCGATGCGCAAGCCAGGCCTCCTGCGGACCAGGAATGCCACCGCCAAACTGACGCCACTCGCGCGCGGCCTGAAGGATGTCGGGGTTCCGGGTCGCCAGGTGGCCCATCAGAACATCGGAATGACCACCCGGTGCCTTGGTGTCGGAGGCAACAACCACATCCGCTCCCAGCTCCAGAGGACGCTGGCCCAACGGGGTCATCGTGGTGTTGTCGACGATCAGAATGCCGCCCGCGGCATGCACTTCCTGCGAAACGGCGCGCAAGTCGCAGAGGTCCAGACCGGGGTTCGAAGGTGTCTCGGCAAAGACCACATCGTAGCCCGCGAAACCACCCTCGGCGAAACTGGCACTGGGGCGCTGGTCAACCTCGACGCCCAGCTGCGCAAGGAAGCGTTCACTCAGCCGACGGGTAACATAGTAGCCATCCGAGGGGATCAGGATCCGGGCTCCAGCCTTGACGCAGGCAAAGAGCGACGCGGAAATTGCAGCCATGCCGGAAGGATAGGCCAGCACCGGCGCGTCCTCCAGGTAGGCCAGAACATGCTCAAGATGCTCCCAGGTCGCATTGTCGGCCCTGCCGTAGCTGGGTCCCCCCGACCAATCGCCCGGCAGATGATACATCGAGCTTTGCGTGAGCGGCAGAGCCACCGGATCGCCCTCGGACAGGGTATTGCCACGCAAATGCAGCATGGCTCCGGCTTTTGGGGCGGTGGGGGTATCCATGGTCTGTCCCTCGTGCTGACGCTTATTCAACGGGATTGTTAACCCGCCGGGATGCAAAAGGAAATCAAAGGATATCGTCACGCCCGATATTTGGGACCGCGGGCCGCCCGTTGCGGCAACCGCGAGGGAAATGTGTTCAAAAACCGCGCAGACCGACCTTGGCGGTCGGTCTGCCGGGGCTTTAGACCTTTGCGCCTTCGAATTGAGCAAGGCTGACGCCGCTTTCCAGCAGCGCGCTGCGAACAGCCTGCGCAATCGCAAGGGCAGTCGGCGTGTCGCCATGCAGGCAGATGGTATCGATCCGCGTTGGAATACGCGTACCGTCAGCCGTGATGATGGCGCCTTCGCGCACCATGTCCACCATGCGCCGCCCCGCCTCAGCCGGGTCATGGATCACCGCACCCGGCAGGCTGCGGTCGACCAATGTGGCATCATTGTTGTAGGCTCGGTCGGCGAAGATCTCACACGCGGTTTTGCAGCCCAGTTCCTGCGCCGCCTGCTGCTGCGCAGTGCCGGCCAAGACCATCACGATGATCTCCGGATCAACCGACAAAGCAGCCTCGTAACAGGCGCGGGCCATCTCCACGTTCTCGGAAGCCATATTCGCAAGGGCTCCGTGCAGTTTCAGGTGCCGCACCTCGCCGCCTGCCGCGCGCGCCATCGCCTGCGCCGCGCCGAGCTGGTAGCGAACCATGTTCCCAAGGGTCTCATTCGGCACCGACATGCGACGACGGCCAAAGCCCTGAAGGTCCGGAAACCCTGGGTGCGCGCCGATGCCGGTGCCGTTGGCAACCGCAATCTTCATCGTCGAGGCCATGACGTCAGGATCGCCCGCGTGATAGCCGCAGGCGATGTTTGCCGAGGTCACAATGTCCAGCAACCCGGCGTCATCGCCCAGCGACCAGGCACCAAAGCTTTCCCCCATATCGGCATTCAGATCGACAGTTCGGGTCATGTCATTTCCTCACAGAACATCTTCTTCGCGGGCAATTGCCCCGCTGATCAGTTGATAGGACAGCAGGTTGGTCATGGTGCGCGGATCGCGGATCAGCGGAACACACTGGCCGCGCAGCCCCTTGCGACGCTCGGCCTCTGCGCGTTCCAGTTCGACCGCTTCGTCCAGGGGAATGAAGCGGAATTGAACAGCCACGCCTGCCGCCGCCTGTGCCAGCCGCGGCAGATCGCAGGGCATCACCGTCCCGATCCGGGGATAGCCGCCAGTGGTCTGACTTTCGGCCAGAAGCACATAGGGCGTGCCGTCACCGGTCACCTGGATATCACCGGGCACGATCACCTCGGACACGACAGAGCGTGCGCCGTCTGTTCGGAACCCCTCGCCGTCACTTTCCATCGGCACACCCATGCGATTGCCGCGCGCGCCGCGGCGAAAGGTGGTCTTCTCAAAGCGCTTCAACTCGGCGTCTGGAAACAGCGCGGTCTGCAGACTGGCGACGACCCGCACGATGCCGCCCTCAAACCGGTCTTCCGGCACAAGGCCCAAGCCAGTGGTACGCCCAGAGTCTGGGCCGACCTCCAGCGCATCACCTTCAGCCAGCGGCGCACCGATACCCGCGGCCAGATGCGCTGAGCGAGCGCCCAGATGCTCCGGCGCCTGAAAGCCGCCGCCGACATGCAGATAGCCGTAGCTGCCGCTGCGCGCCGCACCAATTGTCAGCCGCGCCCCTGCGGGCAACAGGTGGCTGGCGTTCCAGGCCACGGCGGCACCGTCAATGCTGGCCCGCATCGGCGCACCGGTCAGCGCGATCCGCAGATCCGTGTCCGCCTGAAACTCGCCGCCCATCCCGGCCATCTCGATCGCCGCCAGATCCGCGCCCTGCCCCAGCAAAGCCGCGCCCTCGGCCAGCGCCAGCCGGTCCGCGGCGCCGCCACGGGAGACACCGTATTCCAGCCAGCCGGTCCGGCCGCCGTCCTGAACCGTCAACCCCGGCCCGGCGCGCAGAATTGTCAGAGTTCCGGTCATGCCAGATCCTCCGCCTTGGCGCCGCCCAGCGGATCGCGCCTCAAACCTTGCAACTCCTCCGGCGTGACCGAAGTGAACTGCACCTCATCGCCAGGGCGTAGCAGGAACGGCTCCTCCGCATCGGGACGGAACAGCCGCACCGCGGTCTGGCCTGCGTGCATCCAACCGGTTGGCGTTGCGACCGAGAACAGGACCAGCTGGCGGATCGCCACCGCCAATGCGCCCTCAGGGATGCGGGAGGTCAGCTGGCTCTGGCGCGGGATGTCCCAGGCCTCGGGTAACTCACCCAGATAGGGTTGACCCGGGGCAAATCCGATGGTCTGCACCCGCACCCGCGCTGACGACAGCGAGGCCACCGCTTCTGCTTCGGTCATGCCAGCTGCCTCTGCGGCCTGCGGCAGCTGTGGTGCCAGATCCGTGCCGAAGACGGCTGGGATCCGCCACAGGCGGCGCTTGTCGGGCAGCCCGGCCGCGTACCAGTCGCGCTGTGCCAGAAGATTTTCCAGCCGCGCCCGCAAATCAGCATGGTCCAGATGCCGCAGGTCGAACCGCACATAGGCAGAAACCAGCGAGCTCGACACTTCCTCGACCCCGTCCCAGCTTTCCTTTGCCAAGGCCGCACGGAAGGCCAGCGCGGCGCGGTTGGCCGGCTCACTCAGGCGGCTGCCAAAGCTTACCAGCATCCCGTCCACACCCACCGTGCGGATCTCGGGAACAGATGTTTCCACACGCGCCTCAGCCATCACATCTGCTCCGGCAGGTAGGTTACGATTGAGGGGAACAACACGATCAGCACCAGCGCCACGATCATCAGGAAGAAGAACGGCAACGCCGCTTTGGCGACGGTCAGAATGTCCCGCCCGGTCAGCGATTGCAGCACGAACAGGTTGAAACCGACCGGGGGGGTGATCTGCGACATCTCCACCACGATCACCAGGAAGATGCCGAACCACAAGGGATCGATGCCCGCTTCCAGCACCATTGGCATGATCACCGAGGCAGTCAGCACCACCACCGAAATACCGTCAAGGAAGCAGCCCATGATCACGAAAAAGATGGTCAGCGCTGCCAGCAGGGTGAAGGTCGAGAGGTTCAGGGAGCCGATCCACTCTGCCAGAATGCGCGGAATGCCGGTGAAGCCCATCGCCACGGTGAGGAAGGACGCCCCCGCAAGGATGAACGCGATCATGCAGGAGGTGACTGTCGCCCCCATCAGCCCCGCAGTAAAGCTTTCGCGGGTAAGTGAGCCGGACTGCCACGACAGCAAGAGCGCCAGCACCACGCCGACGGCGGCGGCATCGGTGGGCGAGGCAATGCCCGCATAGATCGAGCCGATCACCCCGCCGATCAGCAGCACCACCGGCAGCAGCCTGCGGGCGCGCTTCAGCTTCTCACGGAAGGTGGCGGCCATATCCTCGGTCGGCAGCTTGCTGCGGTTCAGCAGCGCCCAGACCACCACATAGCCGACGAACAGGCCAACCAGCAGCACGCCCGGGAGCACGCCCGCGACGAACAGCCGGGCGATGGATTGCTCGGTCGCCACGCCATAGACGATCAGGATGATCGAGGGCGGGATCAGCAAGCCCAGCGTGGCGGAGCCCGCCAGCGTGCCGATCACCAGCTTTTCAGGGTAGCCGCGGCGCGCCAGTTCAGGGATCGACAGCTTGCCGATGGTGGCGGCGGTGGCGGCAGACGACCCCGACACGGCAGCAAAGATGCCGCAGGCAAATACATTTACGTGCAGCAACTGCCCCGGCAGCCGGTTCATCCACGGCGACAGACCGGTGAACATGTCCTCCGACAGGCGCGAGCGGAACAGAATTTCGCCCATCCAGATGAACAACGGCAGCGCCGCCAGCGCCCAGGAGTTGCTGTGGCCCCACATGGTGGTGGCCATCACCAGCCCCAGCGGCGCCTCGGTGAACAGCGCCATAGCGGCGATGCCCACGCCCAAGAGGGCAAAGGCCACCCACAGACCGGCGCCCAGGAACAGGAACAGAAGGAACAGGAGAATGATGGAAAGCGCGGCAACCGACATGATGATCCCCTATTCGCTCAGAAGATTTTCGCCCTTGCCCTCCCAGGAGGGCAGCGCGCCGCGCAGCATGCAGATCAACTCGTCCGCCAGCGCGAGGGTGAGGATGGCAAGGCCCAGCACAACCGGCGTCTGCGGCAGCCACAGCGGCACCGACACCATGCCCGAGCTGCGGTCGCCAAATTCCAGCGACTCCAGCCAGAGCAGTCCCATGTACCAGGTGGCGTAACCGCTCATCACCAGCGCCAGCAGGGCCACCGCGATTTCAACCCCGCGGCGGATACGGTCCGGCAGCCGGTTTGTCACCAGCGTCACCCGGATATGGCCCCCGGCGCGCAGCGCATAGGCCAGTGCCAGAAAGGTGGAGGCCGCCAGGAAGAAGCCGGTGAAATCGGCGTAAGACGGGATTGTCAGCCCGATGCCGCTGCCGGTCGCGGCAACCGCAATCTTGTCGGCAAGGTTCAGGCACACCTGCGCGAAAACCAGCGCCACGATGGCCACGATGAACAGTGCTGCCAGCCCGCCGGCCGCACGGTATATGAAATCGAGCGCAAGCCGCATGGCTGCTCCTCCTCCCCAAGGAGGCCGAACGCCGCACTGGGCGTCCGGCCGTGTTCAGGTTACTGCTGATAGGCGTTCAGCAGGGTGGCACCGGCCTCGCCAGCCTCGCCTTTCCAGCTGTCCAGCATCTGGGCGCCGATCGCGCGCAGACCTTCGATCAGCTCCGCCGAGGGTTCGGACACGGTGATGCCGTTTTCCTTCAGCACTTCGATCTGGCTCGCGGTTTCGGCCCGGCTCATCTCCCAGCCGCGCGCTTCAGCTGCGGCCGCGGCTTCCAGAACCGCAGTCTGGGTGGCCTCGTCCAGGCGACGGAAGGCGCGCTTGTTCACCACCACGATGTTCTTGGGGATCCAGGCCTGAATGTCGGTGTAGTGGGTCAGGAAGTCCCACGCCTTGGAGTTCACCCCGGTGGAGGGCGAGGTGATCATCGCCTCGACCCGGCCGGTGCTGAACGCCTGCGGGATGTCCGGAACCTCAACCTGGGTGGGCGCGGCGCCCGCGAGGTTGGCAAACTGCTCCAGCGTGGCGTTGTAGGTGCGGAACTTCAGACCTGCCAGATCCTCGACGCTGTTGATTTCCTTGGTGGTATACAACCCCTGCGGCGGCCACGGCACGGCATAGAGCGCCATCAGCCCCTGCTCGTCCAGCAGACCGTCGATCACGTCCTTCTGGGCCGCCCACAGACGCTCTGCCTCTTCATAGCTGGTTGCCAGGAACGGCAAGGAGTCGGCGCCGAAGGCCGGGTTGTCATTGGCCAGCAGCGACAGGAAGAACTCGCCGATCGGAACCTGGCCACTGCGCACGGCCTTGCTGATTTCGGGGTGCTTGAACAGCGAACCCGCGGAGTGGACCTTGATCTCTAGTCCGCCATCGGTGGCCTCGGCAACGTCGCTTGCAAATTCAGCGATATTCTTGGTGTGGAATGTCGCGTCCGGATAGGGCGTCGGCATGTCCCAGGTTGCGGCTTGCGCCGACATGGCCAGCCCGGTGAATGCGGCGAGGGCGCCGCCCAGCATACGTGTAATCTGCATTTTTACCTCCCAATACGGTTATTGCCATATCGTACCCATAACGCTGACATTTTGTCAACGTTATGGCCCGAATCCGTTTTTACCGCCTCCTTCAAGCCAGCTCAGCCCGCTCCGCGGCTGCTTGATCTCCTTGATTATTTGTCGTTTTATAAATGACGCCAGCAAAACGCCGGGGTTTTGCCGACAAAAAAGGGGCAATCAATGGATGAAAATAAACCGGAGTCTCGCCGAATCGTCTCGTCCCGCCATCTCGCCGACGGCGAGGGCTGGGAGCTGTCGGAGCTGGAATACGGCCTGATTGTCGCCTTCAACGCGTTTTCGCGCTGGACCACCCGCTGCATGGCGGCGGCCGGCCAGCCGGACCTGAGTCCCCTGGAAATTCTGATCCTGCACAACGTCAATCACCGCAGCAAGGACAAGCGTCTGTCCGACATCTGCTTCCTTCTGAACATCGAAGACAGCCATACGGTGAATTACGGCCTGCGCAAGCTTCTGAAAGCCGAACTCCTGACCTCCGAGAAACGCGGAAAGGAAGTGTTCTACCGCACCTCCCCCGAAGGCGCTGCCCTCTGTGCCGCCTACCGCGACGTGCGGCGGCAATGCCTGCTCGACGGGCTCGTCGGCACCGAACTGCAGGGCAAGGACCTGCGGGAACTGGCGCGCAGTTTGCGGGCGCTGTCGGGTCACTACGACCAGGCAAGCCGCGCCGCGGCTTCCCTCTAGACAGCCCCAATCTCGACCTGCGGGCAGGTGTGCCGTGAAAGAAGCGGCACAGTCTGCTGCGCCACTTCGTGTCATCAAAACCCCGCAGGCGGAAGTCGCAGCCGGGCTTCACGCCGGTGTCCTATTCGATACCGTGAAGCTGAAGCAACTGGCGCATTCTGGCGGTGGCCAGCTCCGGGTCGCGCAGCTGCCCGGCGCGGTCGGCGAGGCGGAAGACCTCGGCGTAGTGGGTGATCTCGCGCGCGGACTGGAAACCTGCGGGCATGATGAAGTGGCTCTGCCAGCCGTTGAGCCAGGCGAGGAAGGCGATGCCCGCCTTGTAGAATTGCGTCGGCGCCTTGAAAATCTCGCGCGAGAGCGGCACCGTCGGCTCCAAGAGCGCGTTGAAGGTGGCGGTATCGCCCTCGGCCAGCGCGTCCAGCGCCTGCGCCGCAGCCGGTGCGATGGCGGCGAAGATGCCCAGCAGCGCGTGGGAATAGTGGCGGCCGTCGCCCTCGATCAGCGCGGCGTAGTTGAAATCGTCCCCGGTATAAAGCCGCACGCCGTTGGGCAGGCGAGCGCGGAAGGCTTCTTCGCGGCTTTGCTCCAGAAGAGAGATCTTGATGCCGTCGATCTTAGACGCGTGGGTCTCGATGATCGACAGCACGCTGTCCGCCGCCGCATCAAGGTCCGCCGCCCCCCACTAGCCGGTGAGCGCCGGGTCGAACATGTCGCCGAGCCAGTGCAGGATCACCGGGCTTGAGGCCTGCGAGATCAGCCGGTCGTAGACACGCGCGTAGACCTCCGGTTCGCCCTTCAGCGCGGCCATGGCGCGGCTTGCCATCAGGATCACCTGCCCGCCCGCGGCCTCGATCGCTTCCATCTGCTCGGCATAGGCGGCGACGATGGCGTCCTCGGAGGTGAGATCTTCCGCCGAGACCTGATCGGTACCCGCCCCGCAAGCGACGCGCGGCTTCAGCGGGTGCGCCTTGGCCTCAGCCATCGTGCGCTCGATCAGCTCCTTCGCGGTGAGCCAGTCCACGCCCATGCCGCGCTGCGCGGTGTCCATCGCCTCGGCCAGCCCCAGCCCCTGGTCCCAGAGCCCATGACGGAAGCGCAGCGTGTTTTCCCAGTTGACCGCGGGGCGGCCCTGCCAGGGGGCGCGCTCGGCCAAGGGGTCCGAGACCACATGCGCGGCGGCAAAGGCGGTGCGGGTCCAGGCGGTTTTCGGCGCGCGCGGCTGCAGGGGCGTGCCGGTGAGCTGGTAGGGTGCAAGGCCGTTGTCGTAGGTGGGCAGTGTGAGGGTCATGGTAAGTCCTTTCGCAGGCGTCATGCCGGTGCGCCAGAAGGCAGACCAGCCGGAAGATCGGCGGGCAGATCGAAAACGAGGATGCCGTCCAGCCCGCCCACCGCGTTCTCCACCAGGCGCGCGCCCAGCTTCTTGTGGGCGGGATGGACCTGATAGGCCTCCAGCGCGGCCCAATCGGTGAAATCGGCGATGAAGCCGTGCATGTAGCCGCGCTCGATCTTCTCGGGGCTTTCGCTGCGGCCCGAGGTGATCGACAGGAGGCCCGGGATCTTGCCTTCAATGCGGTGCAGCTCCGCAAAGATATCCGCAACTTCCGCCGTCGTGATGTCCTCGCGAAAGCGGATGAGAACGATGTGCCGGATCATGAGGCCATTCCGTATTGCTGTGAGATCATGTCCGCGGCCTTCTCGCCGATCATGATGGCGGCGGCGTTGGTGTTGGAGGAGATCACCGTGGGCATGATCGAATTGTCCACGACCCGGAGCCCGGCGATCCCGTTGAAGCGCAGCTGCGTGTCCACCACCGCGCCATTGTCCGATCCCATCCGGCAGGTGCCCGCGCAGTGGTGCGAGGTCTTGGAGTGCTGGCAGATGTGATCGAAATACTCGTCATCCGTCTTCACCTCCGGCCCCGGCAGATGCTCGCGGCGGATGAAAGGCTTCAGCGGCTCCTGGGCGAGGATCTCCTGCGTCAACTTCAGCCCCCGGATCGACATTTCCCGGTCCTGCGGATCCTGCAGGTAGTTCGGATCGATCAGCGGCGCGGCCGCGGGGTCGGCGCTTTGCAGGCGCACGGTCCCGCGGGAACGCGGGCGCAGGTAGCAGGAATTGAGCGTGACGCCGCCGTTCGGCATCTCCTCCACCCCGGCCTCGATACCGGTGCCAAGCCCGAGGTGGAACTGGATGTCGGGCGAGCGCGCGTCCGGGTCGGCGTACCAGAAGCCGCCGGTCTCGAACAGGCTGGAGGCGACCGGGCCCTTGCGGGTCAGCAGGTATTGCAGCCCGGCCAGCGCGGTGTTGTGCAGCTTTGCATAGCGGTCGTAGGTGTGCGGGCCGGTGACCTCGCAGATCGCGTAGAGGTCTAGGTGATCCTGCAGGTTTTCCCCCACGTTGGGCTGGTCCAGCACCACATAGATGCCGAGGCTGCGCAGATGGTCCGCAGGCCCGATGCCGGAGAGCTGCAGCAGCCGCGGCGAGCCGATGGCGCCGGCCGAGAGGATCACCTCGTTTGCGGCGCGCAGGCGCGTGCCGTCGGTGAGCGTGACGCCGCGCGCCTGGCCAGCCTCCACGTTGATCCGCGCGACCTGGGCACCGGTGCGGCGGGTGAGGTTGCGGCGGGAGCGGATCGGCGCGAGATAGGCCATCGCCGCAGAAGACCGGCGCGCGTTCCGCTGGGTGAGCTGGTAATAGGCGACCCCGTCCTGGCGCTCCCCGTTCACGTCCTTGTTCAGCGGAATGCCCAGCTCGGCCGCGGCGGCGAAATAGGCTTCGCAGATCGGCAGCGGCGCCACCGGCTGCGATACGCCGAGCGGGCCGCCCTGGCCGTGGTAGCGGTCGTTGTAGGTGTCGTTGTCCTCGGCCTTCCGGAAATACGGCAGCACGTCCTCGTAGGACCAGCCGTCGCAGCCCATCTGGCGCCACTCGTCATAGTCCTGCGCGTTGCCGCGGGTGTAGATCTGGGCGTTGATCGCCGAGCCGCCGCCGATCACCTTGGCCTGGGTGTAGTTGAACACCCGGTTCTTCATGTGGCGCTGCGGCACGGTCGACCAGCCCCAGGAGCCGATGCCCTTGGTCATCTTGACGAAACCGGCCGGGAAGTGGAACAGCGGGTTCCAGTCGCGCCCGCCCGCTTCCAGCAGAAGTACCCGGGCATCCGGGTCTTCGCTCAGCCGCGCGGCCACCACGCATCCGGCAGAGCCGCCGCCGACCACGATGAAATCATATTCTTCTGCCATTTCCGGACGTCCTTACAGCCGGTGGATGGACAGGCCGCCATCGACCGGCACCACCGCACCATTGGCAAATTGCATCTTCCCCTCGACCATCGGCAGCACCGCTTCTGCAATGTCCGACGGCATCCCCCAGCGCCGCGCGGGCACCAGCCCGTCCTCGATCCGGGCGGTATACTTGTCCTTCACGCCTTCGGTCATGCCGGTCTGGATGATGCCCGGCCGGATCTCGAAAACGCCGATGCCCTCGCCCGCCAGCCGCGCGGCAAAGAGCTGCACCATCATGCCGGCACCGGCCTTGGAGATACAGTACTCCGCCCGCTCGACCGAGGCCATCTGCGCGCTGACCGAGGTCACGAAGACGATCGAGCGGTAGGCGTCTCGGCCCTGCTGCAGCATGTGCCGGGCAGCATATTGCGCAAGGAAGAAGGCGCCGCGCAGGTTGATGTCCATGGTGAAGTCGAAGTTTTCGGGCTTCACCTCCAGCATGTCGCCGCGCACCCGGGCGGGCACACCTGCGTTGTTGACCAGCGCCTGCACCGCGCCTTGCTCCGCCTTGATGCGCGCGAACAGATCCGGGATGCGGGCGGTCTCGCGCAGGTCGTGCTGGTAGTAGCGCGCGTCCGGTCCCAGTTCCTCCAGCGCGGAATGCACGGCGTCCGTGTCCGCCGCGGAGGAAGAGGCCAGCGCCACTCGCCAGCCGTCGGCCACCAGCCTGCGCGCGATGCCGAGGCCAATGCCTTTCTGGCCTCCGGTGATCAAAGCCAAACTGCTCATGCGGCTTGCATCCTTTCCTTGATATGCGCCCCGGCGCGCAGGGCCTGCGCGGCGATGGTCAGGGCGGGGTTCACGGCGGCGGACGACGGCAGGAAGCTTGCGTCCGTCACGTAGAGGTTTTTGTGGTCGTGCGACCGGCAATAGAGGTCGAGCACATTTTGGCGCGGGTCCGCGCCAAAGCGGGCGGTGCCGCATTGATGCGAGGGCGTGCGCCGGTCGAAGGCGCGCGACAGGACAAGCGGGTAGCCCGCCTTGCGGAACACTTCCTTGGCGCGCGTTACCAGTGCCTCGTGGGTGGGCCAGTTGGAGCGTTTCCAGTCGAGCCGGATCTGGCCGTTCTCGACCGTGACGCGGCTTTCGGGGTCGGGAAGGTCCTCGCTCATCACGTACCAGTCGACCGAGCGCCGGGCGATCAATCCCGCCATCCAGCGCGGCAGGCCGGATTGTGCCGCGAGGATATTGGCGGAGATCTTGCCCAGGAGCTGCACATTGCCCAAGGGCGCGTTCTCCGGCCCGCCGGAGAGGTAGAAGTCGTTGAATTGCAGCGTCTTCTGGTAGACGGCGGTGTTCTGGCGGAACGGGTGCAGCGCGAGGACGGCGGTACAGTTGTGGTTCATGAAGTTGCGCCCGACCTGCCCCGAGCTGTTGGCCAGCCCGTCAGGCCTCGCGTCATCAACCGAGCGCAGCAGCAGTGCCGCGGAGTTCACAGCACCCGCCGCCAGCACCACAAGCTGCGGCTCCAGCGTCCGGGCTTTGCCGCCCTGCGTATAGAGAACCTTGCTGATCCGCCCGTCCGCATCCGCCGCCAGCCGCTCTACCAGACAGCCAGTTTCAAGCGAGACATTGGGGTATGAAAGTGCGTGTTGCAGCGGCACCGTCTGCGCGTCCTTCTTGGCGCCGGTGGTGTCAGGAAAGGCGTCCCAGGGGGTCTTCGCGCGTTCCAGCCAAGCTTCAATGTCCACACCAAGCGGTAGCGAGGACGGAGTGACGCCTGCCTTCTGAAGGTATCCGCGCAACTGTGCGATCGACGGCTCGTCGGCCACGGGGGGGCGCGGGTAAGCCCCGGAATGGCGCGGCTCGGTCGGGTCCTCGCCCGCGTCGCCTGCCACCTGGAACATCTCCTCCGCCGCCTGATACCAGGGCTCGAACTCGGCATATGCCACCGGCCAGGCCGGGGAGATGCCGCCGAGGTGGTGCATCTCGGCGAAATCCTCGGCCCGGTACCGCAGCAGCACCGCGCCGTAGAACTTGCTGTTGCCCCCGACGCAGTAATAGTTGCCGGGGTTGAAGGGCTGCCCTTGCCCGTCGAGCCACTGCTCCTCCGGGCGGAACACCCCGTCGCGGAATATCGCCACGTCATCGCGCGCCGCGGGGGTGTCGGCCAACGCCTCCCCGCGTTCGAGGATGACGATCCGCCGTCCCGAGGGGGCTAGCGCCGCCGCCATGGTGGCGCCGCCCATCCCCGAGCCGATGATCACGATATCCGCAGGCAGGCTCATCAGGGAATACGCTTCTCGGTTTTGGGGTCGAAGACGACCGCCTTGTCCATGTTGAGCGCAAAGCGGGTGATGTCGCCCGGCCGCACCTGCACGTCCGCCCGCATCCGCGCGTTGCACTCGGTGCCGCCCAGTACGGTCATTACGAAGGTATCCGAGCCCGCCGGTTCGGTCACCACCACCTCGCTGTCCAGCTCGACGATGTTGCCGGCATCACGGTCGGCGCCGCCCGGGTCGGTGAAGGCTTCGGGCCGGAAGCCAAGCGTGATGGTCTGGCCCGCGTAAGACCTCAGCTCGGCCGACGGCGCGGAGAACGGCAGATACACAGTTTCACCTGCGGCATTGAAGGTCTCCGCCGCGAGCCCGCCGCCCTGCTCCACGATCCTGACCGGCACCAGGTTCATCGAGGGCGAGCCCATGAAGGTCGCCACGAACAGGTTCGCGGGGGTGTCGTAGATCTCCTTGGGCGTGCCGAGCTGCTGCACGTAGCCGCCGTTCATCACCGCGATCCGGGTCGAGAGCGTCAGCGCCTCGATCTGGTCGTGGGTGACATAGACGATGGTGGTGCCCAGCTCCTGGTGCAGCTTCTTGATCTCGGTGCGCATGTCGACGCGCAGCTTGGCATCGAGGTTCGACAGCGGCTCGTCGAACAGGAACACGTCCGGATCGCGCACCAGTGCCCGGCCCATCGCAACCCGCTGACGCTGGCCGCCGGACAGCTGGCCGGGCTTGCGGTCCAGGAGCTGCTCGATCTGCAACAGCTTCGCCACCTGCGCCTTGGCCTTCTCCCGCTCGGGCTTGGGCACGCCGTGCATTTCGAGGCCAAAGGTGATGTTCTCGCCCACCGTCATGTTGGGGTAGAGAGCGTAGGACTGGAAGACCATCGCGATGTTGCGCTTGGAAGGGTGGACGCCGTTCATCGCCGTGCCCTTGATCGCGATTTCGCCGGTGGTGATCTCCTCCAGCCCCGCTATCATGTTAAGAAGGGTGGATTTGCCGCAGCCCGACGGCCCGACGAGGACCAGGAACTCGCCCTCCTCGACCTGGATGTCGACCTTGTGCAGAACTTCGAGCGCGCCGTAGGATTTGGTCGCGTTGCTGATGTCAAGAAAGCCCATGGGGTTTCTCCCGATTGGTTGCCGAAGCCGCCGGGCGGTGAGGTGCCCGGCCGCGGATTGGTGTTGCCGTCAGCCCTTGACCGAGCCCGCCATCAGCCCGCGCACGAAGTAGCGGCCGGCCACGATGTAGACGATGAGGGTTGGAAGGGCGGCGAGGATGGCGCCGGCGAAGTGCACGTTGTACTGCTTCACCCCGGTCGAGGACTGCACCAGGTTGTTCAGCGCCACGGTCATCGGCTGGCTGTCCAGGTCGGCAAAGGAGGCGCCGAACAGGAAGTCGTTCCAGATGTTGGTGAACTGCCAGATGACGCTGACCACGATGATCGGGCCCGAGCTCGGCAGCAGGATGCGCTGGAAGATCCGGAAGAAGCCGGCCCCGTCGATCTGTGCCGCGCGGATCAGCTCGGTCGGGAACACCTGGTAGTAGTTCTTGAAGTAGAGCGTGGTGAAACCGAGCCCGAAGATCACGTGCACGAACACCAGCCCGGCGGTCGATCCGGCCAGCCCGCTGAGGCCAAGCATCCGGGCCATCGGGATCAGCACGATCTGGAACGGGATGAAGCAGGCAAACAGCATGCAGCCGAAGATCAGCGTGTCATACTTGAAGCGCCACTTGGTCAGCACGTAGCCGTTGAGCGCGCCCAGGATGGTCGAGATCGCAACCGCCGGCACCACCATCTTGATCGAGTTCCAGAAGTAGGGGCGCAGGCCGGTGGGCTCGACCCCGATCTGGGCGGTGGCCCAGGCTTCGAACCAGGGCTGGAGGGTCAGCGTCTGCGGCAGCGCCAGCATGTTGCCGCCGGTGATCTCCTCGAGCGGTTTCACCGAGTTCACCAGCATCACCCCAAAGGGCAGCAGGTAGAAAAGCGCAAACAGCAGCAGCACGAGGTAGAGGAAGGTGCGGGTGATGCGCCCGGTGCGCACGGCGGTGTCGGAGCTTGCAACGGACATCACTTTTTCTCCCGCAGCTCGGAGTAGAGGTAGGGAACCATGATCGCGACGATGGTCAGCAGCATGATCACGGCCGAGCTTGCGCCGATGCCCATCTGGTTCCGGGTGAAGGTGTAGGAGTACATGAAGGTTGCGGGCACTTCGGTGGCCCGGCCAGGCCCGCCGCCGGTGAGTGCCACGACAAGGTCATAGGACTTGATCGCCAGGTGGCTGAGGATCACGAAGGCCGACAGGAAGGCAGGCCGCAGCTGCGGGATGATGATGCGGCGGTAAAGCTGCCAGTTGCTCGCCCCATCCATCTGCGCGGCCTTCAGCATCTCGTTGTCGATGCCGCGCAAACCGGCCAGGAACATCGCCATCACAAAGCCCGAGGACTGCCAGACCGCCGCAAGAACCACCGTGTAGATCGCGAAATCGCGGTTCTTGATCCAGTCGAAGCTGAAGCTCTCCCAGCCCCAGAGGTGCATGGTGTGCTCCAGCCCGATGCCGGGATCGAGGAACCATTTCCAGGCGGTGCCGGTGACGATGAAGCTCAGCGCCATCGGGTAGAGGAAGATCGGCCGCAGCACGCTTTCGCCGCGGATCTTCTGGTCGAGGAAGATCGCCAGCATCAGGCCGATGGCGGTGCAGAGCGCGATGTAGAGCCCCGAGAAGATCACCAGGTTGGTGACGGCAATATCCCAGTGCCGCAGGCGGAACAGTTTTTCGTAGTTCTCGAAACCCACCCAGCCGAAGGTCGGTAGCAGGCGGCTCTCGGTGAAGCTGAGGTAGACGGTGAAGAAGATGAACCCGTAGACAAAAACCAGGATCAGCGCGAGCGAGGGCGAGAGCACCAGCTTCGGTATCCAGTTCTGCAGTCGGGTGCGGTAGTCGGGCCTGGCTCGTGCCGTGCGCCTGACCGCAGGATCAGTGATCTGCATGGTCATGGCATCCCCCCTTTGCTTGCGTTGGTCCTGGAGGCCGGGGCTGTGCCGCCCCGGCCCGCCGCTTGCGCGTTACTTGGCAATCGAGACCGCATCGACGAGCTCTGCCGCGGCGGTTTCGGCGTCGAATACGCCGTTGAAATGCGCGGTGATGACGTCATACATCGCATTCTTCACGCTGGCGGGTGCTGCGTGGCCATGCGCCATCGAGCCGTAGAGGTTGCCGGTGGACGCCGCATTGGCGAGATCCGCGATGGCCTGCTTGCCGCAGACGTCGAAGGCTTCGTCGCTCACGTCGGTGCGGGCGGGCGCCGAGCCCTTGACCACGTTGAAGGCGGACTGGAAGGAGGGCGACAGGATCGCGCTGGCCAGCGCCGCCTGCTCTGCCGACACGTCGCCGCCCTGGTCGAACAGCGCGAACTGGTCTGCGTTAAAGGTGACCTGGTCCTGGGTGCCGGGGAAGCGGAAACACAGGAAGTCCGAGCCGGGCACCAAGCCTGCGTTCAGGAATTCGCCCTTAGCCCAGTCGCCCATCAGCTGGAAGGCAGCCTCGCCATTCGCGACCATCGCGGTTGCGAGGTTCCAGTCCCGGCCGGAGAAGTTGTCATCCACATTGGCGCGGATCACCTCCATGCGGCGGAAGGCTTCGACCATCGTGTCGGAACCCAGCGCTTCCTCGTCGAGGTCGACGAAGGCCGCCTTATAGAACTCCGGGCCGCCGGTGGACATGGCGATGGCGTCAAACACGGTGGCGTCCTGCCAGGGCTGGCCGCCGTGGGCAATCGGGGTCACGCCGGCCTCGGACAGCTTGGCAAGGGCGGCCTCGAACTCCTCCCAGGTGGCCGGAACATCGATGCCGTTGGCATCCAGCACGCTCTTGTTGGCCCAGACCCAGTTGGTCGAATGCACGTTCACGGGGGCGGAGACCCACTTGCCGTCATGCTTGGCAAAGGCCTGCAGCGCCTGCGGCACCACTTCGTCCCAGCCTTCCTTGGCGGCGACCGCGTTGAGGTCGGCCAATGCGCCCTGCCCGGCCCAGTCGAGGATGTCGAAGCCCAGCATCTGCACCGCCGTCGGCGCGTTGCCGGAGGTGACGCGCGCACGCAGCACGGTCATCGCGCTTTCGCCGCCGCCGCCGGCCACCGGCATGTCGTTCCAGTTGATGCCCTGGCCCTGCAGGTCTTCCTTCAGCACGTTGAGCGCCGCCGCTTCACCGCCCGCGGTCCACCAGTGCAGCACCTCCACATCGCTCGCGGATGCGGCACTCATGCTGACCAGGCCAACCAGCATCGCTGCCGTGGTCCTCAAGATCGATTTGGTCATCAGTTCCTCCCTTGGTTGCAACTTGGGTGATCCGTCTGTCGCGGTTCAGACCCACTTGGCGCGGGTGCGGCCGATCCGCATCTGCACCGTCTTCACTTCCAGAAACTCCTCCAGCCCGTAGCGGCCCAGCTCGCGGCCCTGGCCGCTTTCCTTGACCCCGCCAAAGGGCAGCTCGGCAAAGCCGTCCATCCAGGTGTTGGTCCAGACCGTGCCCGCCTGCACCCGGCGGCTGAATTCGAGGCAGGTGTGGATATTCTCGCTCCACACGCCCGCCGACAGGCCGTAGCTCGCGCCATTGGCCAGCGCGATGGCTTCATCCATGGTCTTAAAGGTCAGCACCGCCAGCACCGGGCCGAAGACCTCCTCGCGCGCAATCGGCATCTCCGGCGTCAGGCCGGAGACGACGGTGGGCGCGAAAAAGGCCCCTTCCAGCCCCGGCACCTCGAGGGGCGCGCCGCCCAGGTCGACCTTTGCGCCGGCCGCTTCGGCATCGCGTACGTAGCTCTGGATCTTGTCCTGGTGCCCCTGGTGGATGATCGCGCCGACCTTGGTGTCCGGGTGCAGCGGATCGCCAAAGGGCACTTTGCGGCTCAACTCGGCAACGCGGCGGGTGACCTCTTCGGCGATGTCCTCGTGCACGATGATGCGGGAGCCGGAGTTGCAGCATTCGCCCGCGTTGAAATAGATGCCGAAGACGATGGCATCGATTGCGCTGTCGAGGTCCGCATCGGGGAACAGCACCTGCGGGTTCTTGCCCCCGAGTTCCGAGGAGACCTTCTTCAGCGTATCCGCCGCCGCTTTCTCGATCGCCTTGCCGACCTGGGTAGAGCCGGTGAAGCTCACCATGTCGACCGCTTCATGGGTGGTCATCACGTGGCCGACCGGGTCGCCGAAGCCCTGCACGATGTTGACCACGCCCGCGGGCAAACCGGCTTCCATCAGCAGTTCGCCGAGGATGGCGGTGGTCGACGGCGTGAGCTCCGAGGGCTTCACCACGCAGGTACAGCCGGCCGCGAGGGCAAAGGGGATCTTCTGGCTGGCAATCAGGAAGGGGAAGTTCCAGGGCGTGACGATGGAGACAACGCCAATCGGCTCTTTCAGAACCACCGCCAGCATGTCCTTGCCAAGGCTGTTGTGGCTGTCGCCATGCAGCGTGCGCGCCAGCGCAGCCGCATAGCGCCAGATGTCGGCGGCGCCTTCGATCTCGGCCTCCGCCTGGCTGATCGGCTTGCCGCTTTCCAGCACCTCCAGCCGGGCGATGCGGCTGCGGTTCTCGATGATGAGGTCGGCGACATTTAGCAGGAACGCCGCGCGCTCCTTGCCCGAAAGCCCCGCCCATTCTCCGCCGTCAAAGGCTTCGCGGGCGGCGCGGATGGCGGCCTCTGCCTCGGCGGCGCTGCCGCGGGCGATGCGGGAGACCAGAGTGCCATGGGCGGGCGAGTGCCGCTCGAAGGTGGCGCCGCCTTCACTGCCGCGCCATTCGCCGTTGATCAGGTGCTGCACAGTGTTCACGGCGTCCGACGGCAGGGTTTCTGCCGGGATCAGAGTGTAGGGGGTGTCCATGGTTATTTTCCTGAGAAGTCCGGTGTCCGTTTGGCCGCAAAGGCAGCGACGCCTTCGGCCTTGTCGTCCGATCCCGCGATCAGACCGCCGCCGAGGGCCTCGATCAGGGCGGCGCTGTCCTCGCCTGCTCCTGCGTGGATCATGTTCTTGCTGATCTCGGTGGCGCGCGGGGAGAGCTGCGCGGCGGCCCCCGCGATCTCCATCGCCAACGCCATCGGGTCTTCGGCCACTTCAGCGACGAACCCCAGCGCGGCGCTGCGCGCGGCACCCAGCTGGCGGCCGAACAGGGCCATTTCCTTCACCGCACCCTCGGGCAGGAGCCGCAGCAGGCGCTGGGTACCGGACCAGCCGGGCACCACGCCGACGCCAGCCTCGGGCAGGGCGATGCGGGCCTTCGGGGCCATCACCCGGATGTCGCAGGCCGCCGCCAGCTCCAGCCCGCCGCCGAAGGCGTGGCCGTTCAACACCGCAATCGTCGGCTTTGACAGGCGTGCAAGACGGTCAAAGACACGATGACCGCCCCGCACCCAAGTCCGGGCAAAGCCCGCGGGAGGAAGCCCGGCCCAAGCGGAGATGTCCGCCCCGACACAAAACGCCTTGGGGTGATCCCCGGTCAGCAGCACCACGCGCACCTCGGCGATCTGCTCCAGCGTGTCACAGTGCCCGGCGAGGGCCGACAGCATGTCCGGCGTCAGCGCGTTCAGCTTGGGCGGATTGTCGAGCCTGAGCACCGCCACGGCGCCCTCGATATCCAGATGCACCGCGCTCACAGCTTCAGCCCCATCGGTTCGTCCCGCAGCAAGGCCATGGGCATCAGCGCTGCGTTCTCCGCGATCTGTACCCGCCCGCCGGAGGCCGCCACGATGTCGCGCGCAGGCTCGATGCCGGGCATGATCTCGAAGGCTTCGAGACCGCGTTCGGTCAGCCGCATCACGCAGCGCTCGGTGACGATGACGATGTCCTGCCCGGTCTCCAGCGCCCGCTTGCCGGAGAAGGTGACTTGCTCGACCTGCTCAACGATTTTGGTGAACTTG
Source organism: Leisingera sp. XS_AS12 (assembly GCF_041224635.1). NCBI lineage: Bacteria > Pseudomonadati > Pseudomonadota > Alphaproteobacteria > Rhodobacterales > Roseobacteraceae > Leisingera > Leisingera sp. XS_AS12. The sequence continues at coordinate 43,194 of NZ_JBGFGM010000093.1, read as the reverse complement.
CCGGGCTGGGCGATGCGCAGCCCCTCATCTGTGATTTCCAGCTTGGCGCCGGCCTCGAAATAGCCGGAGAAGACGATCTTGCGGGCGTGGGAAACGATATCGACAAAGCCGCCGCAGCCCGCGGTCAGATAGGGTTTCTTGGCGAGCTTCGAGACATTCACATTGCCCGCCGCGTCGACCTCGAGGAAGGACAGGAAGGAGACGTCAAAGCCGCCGCCCTGGAAGTAGGTGAACTGCTGCGGCGAGGGCACGTAGCCATCGGCGTTGGAGGCGCAGCCGAAGGCAAAGCCGGTCAGCGGCACACCGCCCACGGCGCCCTGCTCGATGGCCCAGGTGACGGCCTGCGCCTGGCCTTCCTCGATCAGGATGCGCGGCACCTGCGCCGAGATGCCAAAGCCCAAGTTCGCGGTCTGCCCAGCCTTCAGCTCCATCGCGGCGCGGCGTGCGAGCACCTTCTCCACTGACAGTTCCGGGATGGCGAAGCCATCAAGCGGGCGCATGATCTCGCCCGAGATTGCCGGGTCATGCTGGGTTTCCGTGGTCTGCTTCTGGTCCGGGTCGACCACGATCAGATCCACCAGATGCCCCGGCACCCGCACGTCATGGGGGTTGAGGCTGCCGCGTGCGGTCACGCGCTTCACTTGGGCGATCACCAGCCCGCCATGGTTGCGCACCGCGATGGCCTGCTCCAGCCCGCCGAGGTAGGCGCCTTCGTGTTCATACGTCAGGTTGCCGTGCTCGTCAGCGGTGGTGGCGCGCAGGATCGCCACGTCCGGCACCAGGTTGGGGAAATGCAGCCAGGTCTCGCCCGCCATCTCGTGGCGGAAGACGATCGGGTCTTCGGCGGCGCGGGCGTTCATTGCGCAGCCTTCGCGGGTGGGGTCCGCGAAGGTGTCCAGCCCGACCTTGGTCAGCACGCCCGGCCGACGCGCGGCGACGTCGCGGTGCATGTCGAACAGAATGCCGGAGGGCACGTTGTAGGCCGCAGCGCGGTTCTCGGTGACCATCTTCCAGATCTCCGGCATCTCCAAGGAGGACGGCCCGGAGGGGTAACTTCCCGCGAGGATGCGGCTCAGCAGCCCGTCCTTGGCGATGTGGTCGATGCCCTTGATGCCGTACATGTCGCCCGCCGCGATCGGGTGCAGCGTGGTGAGCCCCTGCGGATGGCCAGTGGCGTCGAAACGCTCTCCCAGTGCCTTCAGCACCAGGTCCGGGCAGCCGAGCCCCGAGGAGGAGGAGACGGTCACGACCTGCCCGTCTTCAATGCGGGCCACCGCCTCGGCGGCCGGGACAACCTTGCTCATCACCTTAAACTCCGTGGTAATCGATTGTGACCGCGCGGCCAGTGACCGCAGCCTGTTTCACCGCTTCGGCCACGGCGAGAGACTTCACCCCGTCCACCCCGGTGGCGGAGGGCTGACCGTTGCCATTCAGTGCATCCGCGAACAGGGCCAGCGACCGATCATAAAGCCCGTGGTTCGCAAAACTGACCTCGCGACTGCCTGCGGCCGTGATCAAGGCGATCTCGCCAACCGGGCGCTGCGTCATCACGTTGCGCGCGATTACACTCCCCTTGGTGCCATGCACTTCGAAACCAGATGGCGCGAAGGGATGGGTGAAGCTTTCATGGGTCATCACCTGCACGCCCGATGGCATCCGCCAGACCGACATAGCCCCGTCTTCCGCGCCCCGTGACAGGCTGCCGTGAGATTCCATGGCAACCACCTCCTGCGGATCTTCCTCCAGATGAAAGCGCACCGTGTCGGCGTCATGAACCACGATGTCGGGAATTACGCCGCCACCCGCGGCAGAGTCGCTCAGCCGCCAGCCGCGCAAATGTTCGGGCAGCAGCACCGCGTGGAAAATGCGGACGCTCAACACCTCTCCCAGCTTGCCGTCCTGGATCAACGCCTTGATGGCCAGATGCGACCCAGCGTTTCGCAGGTGGTGGTTGGTGGCAAGCAGCACACCGGCCTCCTCGGCCGCGGACACCATCTTGGCCGCATCGGCCGCGCTCATTGCGAGCGGCTTTTCGCACATCACGTGCTTGCCCGCCGCGATCGCCGCCATGGCCTGCGGCAGGTGCTTTTCGTTGGTCGCAGAGATATAGACCGCGCCGATGTCATCGTCCGACAGCATCTCGTCCAGAGAGGCAGTGGAGGACGGAATTCCATGTGCGCTTGCAAAACCCGCTCCCCGCTCCGCGTTGGCGCTGAGGACAGCTTTAACAGAATGCCCATTCTGGGCACGTATCGCGCCGATCATATGCTCTGCCGCGATTGTGCTGGCGCCGATGAGTCCCCATTGCATCTTATTCCTCCCGCCTTATGGAACGTTCCATATTCGTAGATTGGAACGTTCCATAAGTCAAGCGACCAAAATCGCTTCCCCTGAAGGCATCGCTGGAAATCGAAACTGCCGGACGGTCGATCAGCCGTTGCGCCGATTAATCACGCCGCGCAGTTTGAGACCGAAACACGAGCCACACGACGTGGACGCGGAAACGCACGCGTCCTGATTTGGTCAGCTATCAGATTTCAATTGGGGGTGCGCCCGGACAGGGCCAATACCTGGCCCAAGGGACAATTGGGCAAGCGTCAGCGGCGCATCTTGCTGCGCCGCTGGATCATCATCGCAATCATGCTTTCAACAAAGGAAAAGCAATCGTCGCGCGAGCGCCTTTGAAGCGGCTCGGCGGAACCGATCAGCCTTGCGCCTGCTCCATCCGCTCAACCATTTGCCGCGCGCGCTTGCACTGAAGCTTGTCGCGCAGCGGGCTGTTGGGATCAATATCCTTGGCGCAAACCACGCATTTGTCGGCACCCGAAATCGCGTTCAACCCGCCACAGCTGCCCTTGATCTTCTTGCCCATCAGAATCACACCGAGCGACATGCCAAGCGTAATGATCAGCAGCAGGATGAAGGCTAGAAGAAAGGTGCTCATGTCGGTCTCCCGCTCGTTGGATCAGTTGGCTTTCAGCGCGTCAAAGGCGCTGCTGGTGGCGGTGATATAGGCATCTTCGCCCGCGGTCACATCCCGATCGATGAAGTACACGGCAAGTTTATGCTGCTCGGCCACCTTCAGCCCCTCTTCGCGCCCGAGGACCAGCATTGCGGTGGCCCAGGCATCAGCCAGCATGGCGTTTTGCGCGATCACAGTGACCGAGGTGGTGGCATGAGTGACCGGTTGCCCGGAAACCGGGTCTAGGATGTGCGAATACCGCCGACCGTCGTGTTCAAAGTAGTTGCGGTAATCGCCGGAGGTTGCCAACCCAAGGTCGCTGACCGGCACCACCAGCTGCACGGTCTGGGCCGAGGCATCCGGTTTTTCGATGCCGATGCGCCACGGCTCTCCCTTGATGTTCTCGCCCTTTGTGACCAGATCGCCGCCGATCTCGACCATGTAGTTCTCGATCTCGAACTCTTGCAGGGTCTCGGCCACGGCATCAACACCATAGCCCTTGGCGATGGCAGAGAGGTTGATGCCGACCTCGGGAGCGGATTTCGCCAAAGTGCTCTGCTCGGTATCCAAAGCCAGCAGTCGGCTCTGCCCGACCCCCTCCAACGCGGTCTTGATCGCGTCCTCCAAAGGCAGTGGATCTTCCGGCTTGCGGGGACCAAAGCCCCACAACTCAATCAGCGGACCCAATGTCACGTCAAACTTGCCACCGCTCTTGGCGTGCACGTCATTGGCCGCGGCCATTACGGTGACGAACTCTGGCGATACCGCGACCGGATTGGTGCTCTCCATCGCCGAGAACGTGGAAACTTCCGAATTGGGGTCCCAGTTCGACATCTTGGCGTTGACGTCAGCCAAGGTGTCTTCGATCGCCTCCGACAGCGCTTCGGCATCCAGATCAACGCCTATCGCGGTGACATTGTAGGTCGTGCCCATGGTCTTGCCTGACAGGCGCAATTCCTCTGGATCGCTGTCGAACCAGCACCCCGGGACGAGCAGAATCAGGGAAAACAGGAACCATCTGGGCATGTGACGAGCCTCCGCAACAAAATGCTGGCGCACGTATGCCCGCGACCCGTGGCAGAGTCAAACCTGAGACACGTCGCGCTTCAGAACTTCAACGGTACAAAAGCCAACACCAACAACCCCAAGGCCGCAGGTACGCCAAACAGCCAGGCCTTCAGACGCGCATCCGGCGGCTGATCCTTCCAGGTCTTGCGATACATATGGCCGCAAACCACCACAACGAAGACCAACAGTGCACCCGTTGCCGGCGTCAGATAAAGCGTATCGAACATGTTGTTTTCCTGCTGTTGTTAGCGCTCGCGAAATTTCAACCCTTTCAGGAATCCAATCCCGCGTTAAGATGATCTCGAGACCTGACACAGACCAGGAGGAAACCGTTATGGCACCGTTCTCTTACCAGCCGCCCACCCGGGGCGACAAGACAGACAAACACACCTATAGCCAGACCGCCGACTCGGCGCTGTCCCATGACCAGTCGACGGTAGCCAAGCTGCTGGAGAAGAAAGGCGACGCCGTCTTTTCCATCCGTCCTGGCGACACCATTGCCCACGCGGTCCAGGCCTTGCGCGACAAGCGCATTGGGGCGCTGCTGGTCACCGACCAGAACGGCACCATGCAGGGGATCCTGTCCGAACGCGATATCGTGCGCCGCATGGCTGAAACCCCGGGCCAGACCCTGCCGCAACTGGTGAGCGACCTGATGACCCGCGAAGTCAAGACCTGCGCGCCGTCAGACTACCTGATCGACGTGGCCAAGGTCATGAACGAGGGGCGATTCCGGCACATGCCGGTGATGGAGGATGGCCATCTCTGCGGCGTGATCACCATCGGCGATGTCGTGAACTACAGGCTGCAAGAGCTGGAATATGAAGCATTGCGCATGAAGCAGATGATCGTTGGCTGACCCCCGAAGCTCACATGCCAACCCTTCAGGCGCCCGCTGAAGGCGCCTGAACCACCGCGCATGGAAGGACGTATTGGCGCCAACGCTAATGGGCGTTCCTCCATGTGGGGCTTGAAAATACTACTCAGTAGCATACATTCAATCTGTCCATCTGGTCGGAGAATGCCCCATGAGCGTCAAAGCTTCCATTTCCCTCAGTGAATCTCAGGATGCCTTTGCCCGCGACCTGGTGGCCCAAGGCCGGTTCGCCAGTGTCAGCGCGGTGATGCAACAGGGGTTGGAGCTTCTGCGCGCCGAAACCGAGGCGCGCGCCGCAGAGACCGAAGCGCTGCGCGCCCTCCTTGACGACCGTCGGACCGGACCCTTCTCTGGCATGGATGAGATGCGCCAAGGCACGCGCGCCATGCTTGCCCGCAAGAAAGCGCAGTATGGCCTATAAGGTCGTTGCGGCGGCCGATGTCGCCTGGGATCTCGATGCAATCTTCGATTTTCTGTTCGATGCCGCGCTCAGCTTCGGCGAAGACCCGCAAACCGCACTCGATCGTGCGTCGGCACGGATTCAGGCGATCGAGAGCGCGATGGAAGATCTGGCCAAGGCACCGTTCCAGGGCACACTGCGCCCAGAACTCGGGGCGGGGCTGCGCTCCGTCACCAAAGGGCGCGCTATCTTCTATTTCGACCTTGCTGAAGAAGAAGAGCTGCTGCGCGTGCTAGCGGTCTTTTTTGGCGGGCAGGACCATCAGCGAAAGATGTTGCTGAGGCTGCTGTCGGCCCAGTCCGCGCGCGAGCGCTGATCCCCTCCCCTATTGGCCTCAGGCCTCCGATGCCAAAAACCCCGGACGCAAGCATCCGGGGTTTTCGCAGTCTTGATGGCTCGGAGGTTTAACCGCCGAAATCGTCCAGCATGATGTCTTCGCGGTCGACACCAAGATCCAGCAGCATGTTGATCACCGACTGGTTCATGATCGGCGGACCACACATGTAGAACTCGCAGTCTTCCGGCGCCGGGTGGTTCTTGAGGTACTCCTCGTACAGAACATTGTGGATGAAGCCAGTATAGCCTTTCCAGTTGTCCTCCGGCTGAGCATCCGACAGGGCGACATGCCATTCGAAGTTGTCGAACTCCTCGGCCAGCTTGTCGAAGTCCTCGACGAAGAACATCTCCTTCTTCGAGCGCGCACCGTACCAGAAGGTGATCTTGCGGTCGCGGTTCTCCAGCCGTTTCAGCTGGTCGAAGATGTGCGAGCGCATCGGTGCCATACCGGCGCCACCGCCGATGAACACCATTTCCTTCTGCGTATCGCGGGCAAAGAACTCGCCAAACGGGCCGGAAATGGTGACTTCGTCACCCGGTTTCAGGTTGAAGATGTAGGAAGACATCTTGCCCGGAGGAATATCCGTCGAACCCGGCGGGGGCGACGCCACACGGACGTTCAGCATGATAATGCCCTTTTCGTCCGGGTAGTTCGCCATCGAATAGGCGCGCTCGATCGGCTCATCCACGACAGATTCATACTGCCACAGGTTAAAGCGGTCCCAGTCCTCGCGGTATTCTTCCTGCACATCGAAGTCGGTGTACTTCAGACGATGCGCGGGCGCTTCGATCTGAATGTAGCCGCCGGCGCGGAAATTGACGTCCTCGCCCTCGGGCAGCTCCAGCACCAGCGCCTTGATGAAGGTCGCCACGTTGTCGTTGGAGCGCACCTTGCAGCGCCATTTCTTGACGCCGAAGACCTCTTCGGGAACTTCGACTTCCATGTCCTGCTTGACCGCAACCTGACAGGACAGGCGGTCGCCGCAGGCGGCCTCGCGCTTGGTGATGTGGCTTTCCTCGGTCGGCAGGATCGAGCCGCCGCCGGAATGCACCCGCACCCGACACTGCGCGCAGGTGCCGCCACCGCCACAGGCGGACGGGACGAACAGCTTCTCGGCTGCCAGCGTTTGCAGCAGCTTGCCGCCCGCGGGGACCGAGATGGTTTTCTCACCGTTGATGGTGATGTTGACGTTGCCGGACGAGACCAGGCGGGAGCGGGCGACCAGGATGATGGTCACCAGCGCCAGCACGATCACCGTGAACAGCGCAACGCCGAGCGTGAAAGTTTCCATGTTTTCCGCGCTCCCTTACAGTTTGACGCCGCTGAAGGACATGAAGGCCAGCGCCATCAGACCTGCGGTGATGAAGGTGATGCCCAGGCCTTGCAGACCATCCGGCACGTCGGAGTATTTCAGCTTCTCGCGCACACCGGCCATTGCGGTGATCGCCAGAGCCCAACCAAAGCCGGAGGACAGACCATAGGTCGCCGCCTCGGCAAAGTTGTAGTCGCGTTCCACCATGAACAGCGAACCGCCAAGGATCGCACAGTTCACCGTGATCAGCGGCAGGAAGATCCCCAACGCGTTGTAGAGCGGCGGGAAATACTTATCGAGGATCATCTCCAAGATCTGCACCATCGCCGCGATCACGCCGATATAGGAGATCAGGCCAAGGAAGGTCAGATCCACATCGGGAAAGCCTGCCCAGGCCAGCGCACCGGGTTTCAGCAGGTAGGTCAGCAGCAGGTTGTTGGCCGGAACCGTGATGGCCTGCACCAGCATGACGGAGATACCCAGACCCAGCGCGGTCGAGATCTTCTTCGACACAGCGATGAAGGTACACATGCCCAGAAAGAAGGACAGCGCCAGGTTTTCAACAAAGATGGCCTTGACGGCCAGGGAAATAAGCCCCTCCATCAGTGCGCCTCCACGGTTTGGATTTTGAATTCACGCTCTTCCACCTGCGCCGGTTTCCAGGTGCGGAACGCCCAGATGATCAGGCCGATGATGAAGAACGCCGAGGGCGGCAGCAGCAGCATGCCGTTCGGAACATACCAGCCGCCGTTGTTCACGGTCTCCAGGATGGTTACGCCGAACAGCGAACCAGCGCCGAACAACTCGCGGATGAAGCCGACCAGCATCAGGATCAGCCCGTAGCCCAGACCGTTGCCAACGCCATCGATGAAGGACGCCACAGGCGGGTTCTTCATGGCAAAGGCTTCGGCGCGGCCCATCACGATACAGTTGGTGATGATCAGGCCGACGAAGACCGACAGGGTCTTCGAGATTTCAAACGCGTAGGCCTTCAGCACCTGGTCCACCAGGATCACCAAAGAAGCGATGATCACCATCTGCACGATGATCCGGATCGAACCCGGGATCTGGTTGCGCAGGATGGAGATGAACATCGAGGAGAACGCGGTCACGAAGGTCACCGCCAGCGTCATCACGAAGGCCACCTGCAACGAGGAGGTCACCGCCAACGCCGAACAAATGCCCAGCACCTGCAGGGTGATCGGGTTGTTGTCGACCAGCGGGTCGACCAGCATGTCTTTCTTGGTCTGCGCCATATCAGAGCTCTCCCGCTTGCAGGGCTTTCAGGAACGGACCGTAGCCCTCCTCGCCCATCCAGAATTTCACCAGGTTGTCCACGCCGACGGAGGTCAGCGTTGCACCGGCCAAGGCATCGATGTGGTGCTCCGGTCCGGCCGGTCCTTGCGTTTTGGCAACCGAAATCTGCAACGCTCCGGTTTCATCCCGCAGCTTCTTGCCCGGCCACAGGGCCTTCCAACGCGGGTTGTCGACCTCGGCACCAAGACCCGGCGTTTCGCCATGTTGGTAGAACTGCAGACCAAAGATGTCGTTGCCGTTTTCTTCCAGAGCGATGAAGCCATAGAGGGTCGACCACAGGCCATAGCCGTGGATCGGCAGGATTACCTTGTCCAGATCGCCGTTTTCCTCGCGCAGCAGGTAAACGGTCTTGTAGCGCGACTGGCGGCCGATGCCGGCCGGGTCGTTCTCCAGAGCGCGGCTCAGTTCGGGGTCCTGTGCGGCGGCCAGATCGTCGAAGCTGGACGCATCAAAGCGATCCGTGAACTCACCGGTCTCGAGATCCAGAATGCGCGGTTCGAAGGCCTTGAAGGCCTCGGCCACGTTTTCCTCGGGCCGATACAGCCCTGCCACCTGCAACACGTTCAGCTGCTTGTCGCGTTTCTTGTTGCTCTCCTGAACCGGGCGCAGGCTCACAGCGGCGGCGGAGACGATCATCGAGGCCAGGAGGCAGATTGCCACCGCCACGGTCACGGTCTTGCCCACCGAATCCGGCGATGCGGCAAGGAAACGGCCAATCAGGCCCTTGCTTTCGGAATCAGCCATGGCGGCGTGCCCTCCGTTTGATGTTTGCCTGCACGACGAAATAGTCGATCAGCGGTGCAAAGACGTTGCCGAAAAGAATTGCCAGCATCATGCCTTCGGGGAAGGCCGGGTTCAGCACCCGGATCAGCACAACCATGACGCCGATGAGGGCACCGTAGATGTAGCGGCCAACGTTGGTGTGGCTGGCCGAAACCGGCTCGGTCACCATGAACACCAGGCCAAAGGCATAGCCGCCGAGCACCAGGTGCCAGTACCAGGGCATTGCGAACATCGGGTTGGTGTCCGAACCGATCAGGTTCAGCAGCATCGAGAAGGCGATCATGCCCCCCAGGCAGCCCACGATCAGACGCCAGTTGGCGATCTTGGTGGCCAGTAGGAACACGAGGCCAATGGCGCAGGCGAGGGTCGAGGTTTCGCCAAAGCTGCCCTGGATCGTGCCATAGAAGGCATCGGACCACTCAATACCCTTCGCGGCCAGCGCCTGCACGCCTTCAGCGGCGGACACACCCAGCGCGGTCGCGCCGGAGAACCCGTCAACCGGGGTCCAGACAGAGTCGCCGGACATGTTGGCCGGGTAAGCAAAATACAGGAACGCGCGGCCGGTCAGTGCCGGGTTCAGGAAGTTTTTACCAGTACCGCCAAAGACTTCCTTGCCGATGACCACACCAAAGATGATCCCCAGCGCCACCTGCCACAACGGGGCCGACGCCGGCATGATCAGCGTGTACAGCATCGAGGTCACAAGGAAGCCCTCGTTCACCTCATGGCCGCGCACGGTGGCAAAGATCACTTCGAAGATACCACCCGCAACCAGCGTCACGATGTAGATCGGCAGGAAATACAGGAAACCATGGGCGATGTTCGCCATCGGGTTCGCGGCATCCAGAGAAATGCCCAGCATGTTCAGGACGGCAATGCGCCAACCGGTTGCCGCATCGGCCCCCAGCGCGGCAATCGCCGAGTTTGCCTGATAGCCGGTATTCCACATGCCCCACAGAATGCAGGGAATGGTGGCGATCACCACGTAGGTCATGATCCGCTTCATGTCGACGTAAGAACGCGCATGCGGGGCCACGGTGGTGACGGTTTTTGGCGTATACAGGAAGGATTCCACCATCTCGTAGACGGGGAAGTACTTCTCGTATTTGCCGCCCTTTTCAAAGTGCGGCTCGATTCTGTCAAAGAAGCTGCGCAATCCCATCCGGCTCAGCCCTCCTTTTCAATCTTGGTCAGGCAGTCGCGCAGCGCGAGCCCGTATTCGTACTTGGCCGGGCAGGCAAAGCCGACGAGGCCCATGTCTTCCTCGTCCAGCTCCAGCGCACCCAGCGCCTGTGCGGTATCGGTGTCCATGACCAGCAGCGCGCGCAGCAGCTGCGTCGGCAGGTAGTCCTGCGGCATCAGCTGTTCGAAAGTGCCGGTGGGCACCATTGCACGGCGACCGCCGTTGAGGTTGCTGGTCAGGTTGAACAATTTGCGCGACAACGCCGAGCCAAGCACCGGTTGCACGGCAAATTTGCTGGCCATCGGACGGATCCAGCCCAGCGGAATCTGCTTGCGGTCTTCCTCGATCAGGGCAACCTGGCGGGCGAAGCGACCCAGATAGGCCAGCGGCCCGGCGGCCTCACGACCCGACAGGATCGAACCGGAGATGACCCGAACGGGACCATCCACCGCGATCTCGCAGCGGGTCAGCTCGTCGATCGCGGCCCCCATCACGGTGCGGACCAGCCGCGGATTGCGGGCGGCCGGACCGGCCAGCGCTACCACTCGCGACGGGTCGAGATGACCGGTCTGCAGCAGGCGGCCGATCGCGATCACGTCCTGGTAGGAAATCGTCCAGACTTCATCCTCCGCCTGCAGCGGGTGCAGGAAGTGGATGTGCGTGCCCGCCAGCCCCGAGGGGTGCGGACCGGAGAAGGCCGCAGCTTCGACGCCTGCGATGTCGCCGCCGGGAATGCTGTCGCCTGCCTTCTGGCACAGGAAGGTTGTGCCCTCGGTCAGCAGCGTGATCGCTTTCAAGCCGGTTTCGAACGCATCGGCCGCGTCATTGATGATGACCGCGGCATCGGCAGCCAACGGTTCGGAATCCATTGCGGTCACGAAGATCGCGTTGGGCTTGCTGCCCGGCTGCGGCATCTTCGAATAGGGGCGCGTGCGGAAGGAGGTCCACAGACCCGCGGCGCAAAGCTTCTCCGTCAGGCCTTCGGCACTGTCGGCAGCGCCGGTGGCGGAGAAATCGACGCCCGCATCCTCGGCGTCGGTGACCGCGATCACCACGCTCTGCAACACTCGGCGCGCGCCACGGTTGATCGCCACGACCTTGCCGGTCAGCGGCGCCACCATCATCGCGGCTTCTGCGTCCTTGTGGCAGAACAACGGCGTGCCGCGGCGCACTTCGTCGCCTTCCTGTACCAGCATGCGCGGCTTCAGCCCTAGGTAATCCGGTCCCAGCACCGCCACCGACGTGATGGCCGGGCCCGGTTGGATGGTCTGCTCCGGTGCGCCTGTCACCGGCAGATCCAGCCCCTTCCTCAAGTTAAATGTTTTCATATCTGGCTTACGTCCTTCCGAGGCCGATTCCCGTGGCGGTTCTTATCTGTTTCCGGCGGTCGAGACAAAGAAAACGCCGGCATTGGTCATGGTCGACGCAACGCAGCGGTGCCGGGCCTTTTTTCCCGCGCGCACTCGAATCAAATTTGCCGCCGAATGGCAAGGGTTCGCGCCCTGATAGGACGTGTTTTCCACAGACTTCGCCGCAAACGGGCCAGTTTGCCGCGCCTCGAAGGCGTCGGTAGCGCGCCGCACATCCCCGGTCTCTGTCGAGGCCACTCCTATTAATGGCCCCGTTTTGCGCCCACCCCTGCCCCACACCCGCGGCCGCCGCTTGATTCGCCTGCACGGGACAAATTCGCACGCGCTCTCGTCGGCACCCGATGCTCATAGGCGCCGCCTGTGGGTCGCACTCGGACTGCTTGTCTTAGTGTTTTCAGACAATTAACGCAGGTTGTTCGTGCACCTGTGACAGCCCCGACGAGACTGCTCTCGCGGCTTGGCAATTGAAAAATCAAGGAATCTGTTGCATCGACCCGCCGGCATTGCGTATAGAAACGATAAATAAGGCGCTGACGCAAAACAGCGTTACTATCGAGAGGGCAGCAGGTGGCAGAGGCACTCCATATAAATCAACGTATCCGCGAGAACGCGGAAAACCTCAGCGCGGCCCTCGAAAGCCACATGCTGCAGAGTTTCGCGCCGGACGCAAGGAAAGAACTGCGCCTGTTCAGTGCGGGCGAAGCGGCCGAGATGCTTGGCATCTCTCCCAGCTTCCTGCGCAAGCTGCATTTCGATGGCAAGCTGCCCGAAGTTCACACCACGCCCGGGGGGCGGCGTCACTACTCCGCTGCGGACCTCATGGAGATGCGCAAGATCCTGGATGCCGCGGCCAAGACCCCGGGCACTTACCTGCGCGGTCGCCGCGAGGGCGACAAGGTGCAGGTTTTGTCGTTTCTGAATTTCAAGGGGGGCTCGGGCAAAACCACCTCGTCGATTCACACCGCCCAACGCCTTGCCCTCAAGGGCTACCGGGTTCTGGCGGTCGACATTGACCCGCAGGCGTCTCTAACAACGCTGTTTGGCTATCGCCCCGAGGTCGATTTCCTGGAAACAGGGACCATCTATGATGCGATCCGCTATGACGATCCGGTGCCGATGCGCCAGATCATCCAGAAGACCTATTTCTGCGGTCTCGACCTGGCCCCTGGCGGGTTGATTCTGCAGGAGTTCGAGCACGAAACGCCTCAGGCGCTGCTTAACAATGTGCAGCCCGCCTTCTTTGCCCGAATGGCGGCTGCGCTGCAGGAAGTCGAGCAGGACTACGACGTCATCATCTTCGACTGCCCGCCACAGCTCGGCTATCTGACGATGTCGGCGCTCTGTGCGTCGACCGGCGTGTTGATTACCGTCGTGCCGAACATGCTGGACATCGCCTCGATGTCGCAGTTCCTGCAAATGGCCGCCGAACTTCTGGACGTGGTCTCTGATGCCGGCGCCGCGCTGGAGTTCGACTTCCTCCGGTTCCTCATCAACCGCTATGAGCCCAACGACGGACCGCAGCAGCAGGTGGTCGCTTTCATGCGCCAGCTGTTCGGCGAAGAAGTCATGGTCGCGCCGATGCTGAAATCAACCGCAATCTCCGACGCCGGCCTGACCCAGCAAACCGTCTATGAGGTCGAAAGATCCCAGTTTCACAGGTCAACCTATGACCGTGCGGTCGATTCACTCAATCAAGTTAACGACGAGATAGAATCGCTCCTTCAACAGGCATGGAGGCGTTGATGGCACGCAAAGGAATTCTGAACTCCGCCCTGAAACCCAGCACCCCGGCAGCGTCTGCGGCAAAGCCCAAGATGATGCCGCGTGGTGCAGTTGGCGCTCTGCAATCCTCGCTGAGCAAGTTGCAGGAAAGCGCGGTGCAGGAGATCGACACCAGTCTGATCGACGATGCCGGCTACGAGGACCGCCTGTCCACTGGTGGCGAAGCGCATGAACAACTGGTCGAGAGTCTCAAGACCTATGGCCAGCAGGTTCCGGTTCTGCTGCGACCCCACCCCAAGTCGCCAGGACGCTACGAAATCGTCTATGGCCGCCGCCGTCTGATGGCGCTGCGCCAGCTCGGCCTGCCGGTCAAGGCAATGGTGCGGCAGCTGGACGACCACGCTCTGGTAATGGCGCAAGGACAGGAAAACACCGCGCGCCTCGACCTCAGCTTCATCGAAAAGGCCTCTTTTGCAGCGCAGCTGCAGGCCGATGGGTATGACCGGCAGACAATCGCAGCGGCCCTGTCGATTGACCTGCCAATGGTATCACGGATGCTGAAGGTGGGTACGGCTTTCGACCTGCCCTTTCTGCGCGAAATCGGCGCAGCACCCAGCATCGGGCGCGAACGCTGGATGACTCTGGTCAAGCTGTTTCAGGAAGAAGGCCCCCGTATCCGCGCAACCGTTTACACCAAATCCGAAGAATTTCAGGCTCTGGACTCTGACGGCCGTTTCGAGGCTGTGCTGGCGCGCGCGCAAGAGGCCTATGACGCGCTCAACCAGCCCGACAAGCCAACCCCTGCCCCGGCCACCAACCGTACGCTGCATTCGCATGACGGAGCCGCGCTGGCCGGGCTGAAAACCACGGGCAAGAGCATCACCCTGACCATTTCGAAGAAAGACACGCCGGGATTCGGGAGCTGGTTCGACGAGAACGCAGAAACCATCCTGCAAGAACTTCACCATCGCTGGCAGCAAGACCAGGCCGACGGCTGAAGACCAAAGACGAGCAGAGCAAACCAAAACAGGAGGCACGAACAGACGGCAAAAGAAAAGCCCCCCAGGACATGACATCCCAGAAGGCCGTTCTCAGATTTAGCACCCTTGGAATAGCCCTTCACCGTTGAGACTGTCAACTCCATGCGTTGCATGGGGGTGGGTATTTTTTGGCCTTTCGTGAAAAATGACATGAAAACGGCGTCCCAAACCTTGTTTGGGCGGCTGGATCAGTGTGCCCTGACAGTGGTATCTCATGACAAGTGGGAACTGCTGGCAGCCTTGACCGTTGCCGCCCCGGAATTTGACCTTGGCCATCGCACCCTAGGTGTGCTCAAGGCCTTGCTGACATTTCTGCCGAATCGCGAAATCACACCAGAGCGTCACAGCGCGATCGTGTTTCCCTCGAATCGCAAGCTGTCAGAGCGGCTGAACGGCATGCCTGAAAGCACACTGCGGCGTCATCTGGCGCGCCTTGTGGAGATGGGCATCATCAGCCGTCACAGCAGCCCGAACCGTAAGCGTTACGCCCGTCACTGCGGCGGAGATTGCAAGCTTGCCTTCGGATTTGACCTGTCCCCCCTCGCCGTACACGCCGCGCAGATCCATGACACCGCCCAAGCCGTGCAGTCCCGCGCGGAACAGCTTGCGATCCTTCGTGACCAAGTAGCGGTTCTGCGCCAGAAGCTTCTGGATGTCGCGTCGGACGACGCTGCCGAGTTGCTGGAGACCGTACGCAAACTGTTGCGTCGCAAACCCTGTGAAAACGCCCTAGCCCAAGCTGCGTCCGATCTCTCACAGGCCCTCGCCCACTACCAATCGGCAAACGAAGCGACCGCTAATGAAATTACTGCAGGTCAGATGAGCGGCACATACAGCCAAAATGAGCGGCACATACAGGAATCAATTAAATATGATTTTGACTCTGAAGACGCCGCCGAAACCGGCAGAACCGCAACAAAGGCAGTGCACCCATCTTCTCAGCTCTCGGAAGAACTGGACACAGAACCCAACTCCCCTGCCCTTGACCTCACAGCGCTGGTTCAAGCCTGTCCTAGCGTTCAAGATTTCTATCCGAATGAGCTTAGAAATTGGCAAGATGCCGACAGGATTGCAGAGAAACTGATCCCCATGATGGGAATTGACGGCTCCGTGCTACATGATGCGCAGGTTTCAATGGGGCGCAAACATGCCACCACCGTCGTTCTGTGCATGTTGGAGAAGTTGGGAACTATTCGCAGCCCCGGTGCCTATTTGCGACGCTTGGCCCAGAAGGCGCGTGAAGGTCAATTTTCCCCAGTACCGATGCTGAAGTCTCTTCTCCATAGCCAGAGACCGGCCGCGATTGTCAGCTGACAACTGAATTGGTTGCCTGCCCCGGGCAGCGTGTACCTGAAGGCCTCCTCATGCGCCGTTTGGCAAATTGTCAGCTGACAATTTCTGGGGTTCTGTCGTCGGCGCTTCTTGATCACTCAGAAATGAAAGACACGAAATAGCTCGTCGTTGTCTTCATCAGGCGGTTTAGGACGTCCTCCGAGAGCCAAAACTTATCGGCAGCGTGTCAAACTTCGACCACGACCTTTTATGACTAGACATATTCTCTTTTTTTCGTAGTTTATCCGGCAACGTGTCAAAAGGGGAGTCGCAGTGTCGTGACCAGCGAAAAAATGACAGATAGCTACGTTCTGACAGGGGCAAGGTTGGCAACGATGGTGGAACCGGCGCAAGGTGACGTCGCTCCTTATGGCCTCATCGACGATGGTGCAGTTGCCGTTTCCCAAGGTAAGATCGCCTGGGTTGGACCTCGTTCGGAATTGTCAGCTGACAATTTTGACTGGCCGCAACGGGATCTCGGCGGACGGCTGGTAACGCCGGGTTTGATCGACTGCCACACGCATATCGTCTTTGGCGGCAACCGCGCGATGGAATTCGAAATGCGCCTGAATGGCGCGTCCTATGAAGAAGTCGCGAGGGCAGGGGGCGGCATCGTCTCGACCGTGACGGCAACCCGTACCGCTTCACTGGAAGAGCTTATCGCCGATGCGCTGCCGCGGTTGGATGCGCTGATTGCTGAGGGTGCCACTGTCGTGGAAGTGAAATCCGGCTACGGGCTGGATCTCGAGACCGAGTTGAACATGCTGCGCGCCGCCCGCCGTCTAGGCGAATTGCGCCCGGTGACCATCAAGACAACCTTTCTTGGCGCCCATGCCACCCCGACGGAATTCAAGGGGCGGGACGACGAATACATCGGCGAGGTCTGTATCCCTGCCCTCCGCGCGGCCCATGCCGAGGGTCTCGTCGATGCGGTCGACGGTTTCTGCGAAAACATCGCCTTCGCCCCAGCGCAGATCGAACGGGTGTTCAAGGTGGCGCAGGAACTGGGGCTGCCGGTGAAACTGCATGCCGAACAGCTGAGTCATCAGGGTGGCACTGCGCTAGCGGCTCAGTATGGCGCATTGTCAGTCGATCACGTGGAATACGCCAACGAGGATGACGCCCGCGCGATGGCGGACAGCGGCTCGGTCGCGGTGATCCTTCCAGGGGCATTCTACACCATCCGCGAAACCCAGATGCCGCCGATCGAGCACTTCCGCAAGCACGGCGTGCCAATGGCGCTGGCTACCGATTGCAACCCAGGCTCTTCGCCGCTGACGTCCTTGCTGCTGACAATGAACATGGGTTGCACCCTGTTCCGCATGACGCCGGAGGAAGCCCTGGCCGGTGTTACCCGCAACGCTGCCCGTTCGCTGCGACTGACGGACCGAGGCCAAATCAAGGCAGGTATGCGCGCGGATCTGGCGGTCTGGGATGTCGAGACCCCGGCAGAGCTGGCTTACCGTATCGGCTTCAATCCGCTTCACACCCGTATTTATGAGGGCGCACAATGATCAACATGATCCCCGGAACGGTGACGCTTGCCACCCTGCAGGACGTCTACCGAAACCTGACCCCGGCGCGGCTGGACGACAGCGCCCGTGCGCCGGTTGAGGCCGCGGCCAGAATGGTGGCCGAGGCTGCAGCGGGCGAGACTGCCGTCTATGGTATCAACACAGGCTTTGGCAAGTTGGCCTCGACCAAGATTGCGCCCGAAGACACGGCAACGCTGCAGCGCAATTTGATCCTGTCGCATTGCTGTGGGGTCGGGGAGCCGTTGTCAGAAGACAAGACGAGGCTGATGATGACCTTGAAACTCTTGTCTATGGGCCGCGGCGCATCCGGCGTACGCTGGCTGGTGATCGAGCAGATCGAGCAGATGCTGGAACGCGGCGTGGTGCCGGTGGTGCCGTCGCAGGGGTCGGTCGGGGCGTCGGGCGATCTGGCACCGTTGGCCCATATGGCGGCCGCGATGATCGGGGCAGGGGAGGCGACTTATGAGGGCGTCCGGATGCCCAGTGCGGAGGCGCTGAAGAAGGCCGAGTTGCAACCAATCGAGCTGGGTCCGAAAGAGGGGCTGGGTCTTATCAACGGCACGCAGTTTTCCACGGCTTGTGCGCTGGCTGGGCTGTTTGATGCCTGGCGCATGGCTGAGGCCTCGATCGTGATTTCGGCGCTTAGCACGGATGCGATCATGGGCTCCACTGCGCCGTTGGTCGCTGATATTCACACGTTGCGCGGTCACGCCGGGCAGATCGATGTGGCGCGCGAGATGCGTGCCATCATGGCTGGCTCGGAAATCCGGGAAAGCCATCGCGAAGGCGACAGCCGCGTGCAGGATCCCTATTGCATCCGCTGTCAACCTCAGGTTGTGGGTGCGGCGTTGGACGTGCTGCGGATGGCTGCCAAGACACTGGAGATCGAGGCAAATGCCGTCACCGACAATCCGCTGGTTCTGGTGGACGAGGGGCGCATCGTGTCGGGCGGCAACTTCCATGCGGAATACGTGGGCTTTGCCGCCGATCAGATCGCTCTGGCAGTGGCCGAGATCGGCGCGATTGCGCAGCGCCGGGTGGCGCTGATGGTGGATCCGACGTTGAGCCATGACCTGCCGCCGTTCCTGACCCCCAACCCGGGGCTGAACTCGGGCTTCATGATTGCCGAGGTGACCACCGCCGCGCTGATGAGCGAGAACAAACATCTGGCCAATCCTTGCGTGACGGATTCCACTCCGACATCCGCCAACCAGGAGGACCACGTCTCGATGGCTGCTCATGGCGCGCTGCGGCTGGCCAAGATGAATGCCAACCTGTCGGTCATCCTCGGCGTTGAAATGCTGTGCGCCGCACAGGGTGTTGAGGCCCGCGCGCCGTTGCAGACCTCCGAGCGGTTGCAGGATGTGCTGGGGCTGCTGCGCGCCGACATTCCGCCGCTGGGGGATGACCGCTATCTGGCGCCGGATATCGAGGCCGCCAGCGCCATGGTCCGTGAGGGACGTGTTGCGGCAGTCGCTGGCGTGGAGGTTGCGGCATGATCGAAATTCGAAAAGGTAACTCGCCGCTGGTTTTAGGGCTGCCCCACACCGGCACCGATGTGCCGCCCGAGGTCTGGGAGCGCCTGAATGAGACCGGTCGCGCGCTGGCGGATACCGATTGGCATATCCATGATCTTTACGATGGTTTGACGGACGACGTGACCACGGTGCGCACGCCCATCCATCGCTATGTGATCGACGTCAATCGAGACCCGGCCGGTGTCAGCCTGTATCCGGGACAGAACACCACGACGCTGGTGCCGCTGACCGATTTCGACGGGCTGCCGATCTGGCTTGATGGGCAGGAACCGGACGAGGCGGAGATCACCCGTCGCCGCGAGACCTATCACGCGCCTTATCACGCCGCGCTAGCGGCTGAGCTGGAGCGGGTAAAGGCAATCCACGGCTTTGCCATCCTGTACGATTGCCATTCGATCCGGGGTGACATTCCGTTCCTGTTCGAGGGGCGGCTGCCGGATTTCAGCATCGGCACCAACATGGGCGCGACCTGCGATCCGGCGATTGAGGCGATGACCGTGGCCCGCTGCGAAGCGGCAGAGGGCTATACCTCGGTGCTGAACGGCCGTTTCAAGGGCGGCTGGACCACGCGCCACTATGGCCGCCCGGCGGAGGGCCTGCACGCGATACAGATGGAGCTGGCGCAAGCCACTTACTGCCAGGAAAGCCCGCCCTGGTCCTATCTCCCCGAGCGCGCAGACAAACTGCGCGCTCATCTCACCCAAATTCTGACTGATCTCAAAAACTGGAGGCCCGCAGCATGAGCGATCCCCGCAAAAACACCCGCGACATTTTCCCGCCCACCGGCCCTGAGCTGAACGCCAAGTCCTGGATGACTGAAGCGCCACTGCGGATGATGATGAACAACCTGCACCCGGATGTGGCGGAAAACCCGCATGAACTGGTGGTATACGGCGGCATCGGTCGCGCCGCGCGCACCTGGAAGGATTTCGACATGATCGTCGAGAGCCTGAAGAACCTGGAAGAAGACCAGACCCTGATGGTGCAGTCCGGCAAGCCCGTCGGCGTCTTCCAGACACACAAGGACGCGCCCCGCGTGCTGATCGCCAACTCCAACCTTGTGCCGCATTGGGCCAACTGGGATCACTTCAACGAGCTCGATAAGAAGGGCCTGATGATGTACGGCCAGATGACCGCTGGCTCCTGGATCTACATCGGCACCCAAGGCATCGTGCAGGGCACCTATGAGACCTTTGCAGAGGCCGGCCGTCAGCATTACGGCGGCGATCTCAAAGGCAAATGGATCCTGACAGGCGGCCTTGGTGGCATGGGTGGGGCGCAGCCGCTGGCGGCTGTGTTTGCCGGTGCCTGCTGCCTTGCAGTCGAGTGCAACCCGGATTCCATCGACTTCCGCCTGCGCACCAAGTACCTCGATGAGAAGGCCGAAACCCTGGACAAAGCGCTGGAGATGATCGAGCGCTGGACCAAGGCGGGCGAGGCGAAATCCGTCGGTCTTCTGGGCAATGCGGCAGATGTCTTTGCCGAGCTGGTGGAGCGCGCCAAGGCGGGCGGCATCCGGCCTGATATCGTGACGGACCAGACCTCGGCCCATGACCCGGTGAACGGATATCTGCCGCAGGGCTGGACCATGGCCGAGTGGAAGGAAAAGCGCGAGACCGACAAGAAAGCGGTCGAGAAGGCCGCGCGTGCCTCGATGAAGGTGCAGGTCAAGGCGATGTGCGACTTCCACGCGATGGGAATTCCCACCGTCGATTACGGCAACAACATCCGCCAGATGGCGCTGGAGGAGGGGCTGGAAAACGCCTTCGACTTCCCCGGCTTTGTGCCCGCCTACATCCGCCCGCTGTTCTGCCGCGGCATCGGCCCGTTCCGCTGGGCGGCTCTGTCGGGTGATCCGGAGGACATCAAGAAGACCGACGCCAAGATGAAGGAGCTGTTCCCCGAAAACGAGGGGCTGCACCGCTGGCTGGACATGGCGCAGGAGCGGATTGCCTTCCAGGGCCTCCCGGCGCGGATCTGCTGGATCGGTCTGGGCGACCGCCACAAGGCCGGTCTGGCCTTCAACGAGATGGTCAAGAATGGCGAGCTGAAGGCGCCGGTTGTGATCGGCCGCGACCATCTGGACTCGGGTTCGGTGGCGTCGCCGAACCGCGAGACCGAAGCAATGATGGACGGCTCGGATGCCGTGTCCGACTGGCCGCTGCTGAACGCGCTCCTGAACACCGCGTCCGGCGCCACCTGGGTGTCGTTGCATCATGGCGGCGGTGTTGGCATGGGCTTCTCGCAGCACTCAGGTGTGGTGATCTGCTGTGACGGTTCTGATGATGCCGCACGCCGTATCGAGCGTGTGCTGTGGAATGACCCGGCAACGGGGGTGATGCGGCACGCCGATGCGGGCTATGACATCGCCAAGGACTGCGCGCGCGAGCATGGGCTGAACCTGCCTGCCATCCTCGACTGACGTTAAAAAAGAAAAGGCTGAAGCCCGAACCGGGCTTCAGCCTCGCTGGTTGTGATTGGCCAGAGCGTGTTCCGTTGAGGTTTAGGTGCGCGCGGCCTCAAAAGCCTGCCAGGCACGCTCAAAGGCATCAAAATCGAAACCGGGTTGGCGGGCTGGCTCTAACACCAGTTTTTCGGTCTCCAGAAGTTTCTGAATCGCCTGTTCTAGGTCTGGCACCACCTCGGTCGGGATCACCAATGCGCCATGGCGGTCGGCATGCACCAGGTCGCCGTCATGGATGGTCAGTCCAAAGATGGAGACTGGGGTTGCGACCTCGCGCACGTGCACGAAACCATGGCTGGGGCCGATGGACCCGGCCACGACCGGGAAGTCCGCGGGCAGGTCGCCAAGATCGCGCATCACGCCGTTGGTCAGGGCGCCGCTGATGCCAAAGCCCTTGTGGACGGTGGTGTTGATCTCCCCCCAGTACGCGCCGATGCACTCGGGGTAATCCAGATCCTCGACCACGGTGACGGCAGGGCCGGAGGCCGTGGCCATGTGCCGGTAGTACTCCATCCGGCGCTTGCGGATCACCTCCGGCGGTTCCTCCGGAGGGTTCACGGCGGCGATCTTGGCGGTGCGGGCGTAGCCGACCATCGCCCCGGCATCCGGGTCGGAACACAGCATGGTGCCGCGCGTGAAGGCATCGAAGCCGCGCTTGCCCTGCGCCACCTCGATGGCGTTGCAGACGGTCGGTGTGTCGACGGATTTCAGCAGTTTCAGAAGCGAAGCGTCCATCAGGCCTCCAGCCAGCGCGCCAGCGCTGCATTGGTGTGTTCGGGCTGTTCGAGCGTGGTCAGATGACCCGCGCCCTCGATGATTTCCAGTGTCGCGCCGGGGATCAGCCCGGCCATCAGCTCATGCCGCTCCAAGGGGCACAGCTGGTCGTCACGGCCGCACAGCACCAAGGCAGGCAGATCGGCCGAGGCGAGCGTTTCGGTCTGGTCGGGCCGGGCCATGAGCGCTTCGGACTGGTCCAGAAACACATCCGGCCCAAGCGCCAGCGCCATGTCCAGGCAGAGGTCCAGAACCTCCGGCATCTCATGTGACGGCGACAGGTAGTTGGGCATGACCTGCTGCTGCATCACCGAAGCCAGCCCGCCCGCGCGCACCTCTGCCATCTGCGGCTGGCGTCGTTCCTTGACCTCGTCCTTCTCGGCCAGCGGGTTGGTGTCCAGAAGCGCAAGACGGCTGACCCGGTCAGGTGCCTGGCGCAGGATTTCCATTGCGACGATGCCGCCCATCGACAAGCCGCACAGGGCAAAACGCGGCGGCGCAGTGTCGAGAATGGCGCGCGCCTTGTCGCTGATGCTGCCGGGCTGCGTCAAAGTGGCGAGATGCAGATCGTGATGAGCGGAAAACGCTGCGATCTGCGGGGTGAAAAGCCGGGCGTCACACATCATGCCCGGAACCAGAACAAGCGAGGTCATCCGGTCTCCTCCGAAGGGGCGGTGGTGCGGGGCAGCCCGAAGGCCACCCCGCGCGAGGTCAGCCTTGCCAGGTGGCGCCGGCCGGATCGTCGGTTGCGACCACGCGGTAGAGGCTGGCTTCGCCGGTCATCGACGGTTCGAGCTGATAGCTCTCGCCGGGCAGCAGCAGCGCGGTGTCGCCGGGGTTGAGGATGGTGTCGAGCCCCTCGGCGCGCAGCTGCCAGTGGCCGCGCACCGGCATCAGCACATTAGGCTTTTCGCAGGCCACCGGGGTGCCATCCAGCGACCCGCGGGTCAGGAATTCGACCTCGAAGCCGGGACGGTCCTTCAGCAGCCCGTCCGCGCCGATCACCTTGGCGGGCTTTTTGGCTGCCAGCGCCATCAGGTCCCAGTAGCGCGCCACGTAGTCCCGCACCACGTTCTCCACCGGCACCTCCGGGTAGGCCTTCAGCTGTTCCTCGGTCAGCAGCGGCATCGGCTTGATGCGGTCTGGCAGGCTCTGCCCCTTCTTGCTGTCGTAGAGCACGCCGTTTTCGCCCAGCACCAGGCCATGAGCGCTGGCTTCCTCGATCACCTGGGGGGCCCAGGTCACGCCGCCGCCGGCATCGTCGCCGCCGAGGATCGCCATGATCATCCCGTAATCGGTGCCGACGTTTTCAAAGCCGCGGAAGATGCCGGTGGGGATGTTGAAAATGTCGCCTTCCTCGGCGATGAATTCGCCTGCGTCACCGTGGCGGCCCCAGAAAAAGCGCCAGCGCCCCTTCAGCACGAAGAAGACCTCGGCCGTGGTGTGGCTGTGCAGCGAGTTGCGGCATTTCGGCGGCTGGCCGGCCGCGCCGATGTTGAATCCGATCTGATCGGTGATGTGGACGTGCTGATCGGGGCTTTCGCTGACGCCGCCGCCGATGATTGTGAAGTTCTCCTTCTGGTCGGAGCCTGGGGTGTGGGCGTCGATGAAGGCGGTTTTGCAGGGTTTCAGCTCGCCGTAGCGGACGATGCGGTCCTGAAGTGTGGTCATGTCTGGTATCCTCTTGAAATCCGGGTTGAATGCAGCGGGTTCAGACCGCACGCCCGGGCGGGCGGTTGTTCAGCCGCCGGGCGCGCAGGCTGGCGCGGTGGGTGTGAAACCGCCGCGCCGCCTCGCTGGCGTCCAGAGGAGAGGCACCGGGCCTCATTCAGAGATCGCCCGTCTGCAGCAGGATCTGTTTCCAGACCGAGGTTTCGTCGAACAGCGTGTACTCGCGGCGCAGGCCCCAGGGGCCGAACTCGGCGTGGCTGGCGCCCAGCACAAACACCTCGGCGCCGGTCGGCTTGCCGAAGACGCCCCAGCCGTCGTGCTTGCCATGCAGCGTCCAGCGCAGCGCGGCGCGCGGCGGCATCATCGGGTCGTCGCGGCCGATCTGGTGGTGGATCTTGAACTCGGCGTTCGGGAAAGCGGCGCGCAGCCCCATCCAGAAGCGGTCCACCGGGCCAAAGCTGTGGCCGGTGACGCCGCCGGGATATTCCGACTGCACCGCGCGGTCGTACTCGCTTTCGATCACCCGCATGTCGGCATTCATGATCCGGGTCAGGATATCGGCGTATTTCTGACCCCATTCGTTGTCATTGCCATGACCCTTGTAGGGGCCGGGCTGATCGTTGGCCGGGGTGCAGGGCTGCACGCAGTTGTCCGGCCCGCCTTCCCGCGCGATCAGGTCGCGGGCGTATTCCTTGGGGTCCCAGCCCATCTGCCGCACGATGGCGCCCTGGTCGCGGATCAGCCATTCGTCGTTGATCTGATTGTTGATCGCATGGCAGTCGGCAATGATGCGGTAGGTGAGCTTCTTGCCGGTGGCCTTGCCATAGACACCATCACCCAGGTGGGTCGCGGTGGACAGCAGGCGGTGCGAAGACAGCATGCCCTCTTCGGGTGTGCCGGACCAGATCACGTCCTCGCCCAGAAGGGTACGGTCGGGGAACTCGGCCAGCGTCGCCATGGTGGCGGCGATTACGCCCTCGTTGCCGACCACCACCGAGGCGGGCGAGCGTACGACGATGTCCGGCGCGTAATAGTCGTGCAGCGTGGCGATGCCGCGGTCTTCCCAGATCTCTTTGGTAATGCCAATGATGTAATCGGGGAAATCCTTGAACTTGGGGTCAAATCCCTTCATGTCTTCCATCCTTCAGGTATGCGGGCGGAGCCGCGAACAATTAGTGGGCCGTCGATCTCGACCCGGCGCGGGCGCACTTCGGCGTCCTCAATCTTGGCCAGGATGATGTCGACGGTTTCGGCCACCATGCGGTTGGCGGGCTGCCGCACGGTGGTGAGGTTGTAGGTGGGCCAGGCGGCGACGGTCACATCGTCGTAGCCGATGACCGAGACGTCCTCGGGCACCCGCAGGCCCAGTTCAAAACGCAGCGTGTCCATCACTGTGATCGCCATGTGGTCGTTGGCGACGAAGACCGCATCGGGCGGATCCTGCGCGAACATGCGGCGGGTGGCTTCCTGTGTCTCTTCGGTGACGAAGTTGCCGACCTCGCGGGCGTGCAGCGGCATCCCCGCGGCTTGCAGGGCGGCAAGAAATCCCGCCTCGCGGTCACGCTGGGTCGAGGCGCCTTCCCAACCGGCGATATAACCGATTTTCTTGTGGCCGCCTGCCAGAAGGAATTCCGCTGCCTTGCGGCCGCCCGCGATATTGTCGGAGGTCACCGCCGACATCGAGGGATCGTCCTGAGCCCGGTTGAACAGCACCATCGGTACGCCCGCCGCCTGGCAGCGGGCGGAGAGATCCGAGGACAGCGCAACCGAGGCGGCGATGATACCGTCGACCTGGAAATCCAGGATTTCGTCAACCACCGTGTCGATGTTGCCCGCAGAGTGGGAGGCGAGGAAGACGAGCACGTGATAGCCGCGCTCCTGCAAGGCATTGGTCAGTTTTTCCAGCGCTTCGGGATAGTACTGGTTGTTGAGATAGGCCACCACCAGCCCGATGATGCCACTTTTGCCGGAGACCATGGCGCGGGCCAGAACATTGGGCCGGTAGCCCAGTTGCTCGGCTGCCTTGCGGACTTTTTCGATGGTCTTCTTTGAAGCCGAGGCACCGGGGGTGAACACCCGGCTGACCGCGGATTGGCTGACACCCGCAAGGCGGGCAACGTCCAGTGAGGTGACCTTGCTCGTTGCCATCAGTCTGCCGTCCAACCTCCGTCGACCATCAGCGCCGTGCCGGTGACGAGGCTGGCGGCATCCGACGCGAGGTAGACCACCGCGCCCATGATGTCCTCGACCTCGCCCGGGCGACCCAGCTTGATCTTGTCCAGCACCCAGGCGCGTTTTTCCGGATCGTCAAACGTCGGCCGGGTGAGATCGGTGAGGATGAAGGTCGGGCAGACCGTGTTGACGCGGATCTTCGCGGGTCCGAATTCCAGCGCCATTGCCTTGGTGAAGCCTTCGACCGCGAATTTCGATGCGCAATAGACGGCGCGCTCGCGCCCGCCGACGTGGCCCATCTGGCTGGAGATGTTGATGAGCGAACCGGGACGGCCCGCTGCGATCAGCCCCTTGGCCACGGCCTGTGTCAGGAAGTAGGCGCCGCGGACGTTGACGCCCATCACCGCGTCGAAATCCTCCGGCGCGGTCTCCACGGCCTTGCCGTGGCGGGCAAGGCCGGCGGAGTTCACTAGGATATCAAAGGGACCATTTTCGGCGACAGCTTCTGCCGTTGCCTCGACATCCGCGACATCCAGCTGCAGTACGCGTGCTTTCCAGCCGCGTGCGGTCATTTCTGCCGCGATGTCTTGCAGCGCCTCCGTGCGACGCGCTGCAAGGGTGACCTCAGCACCGTGTTCAGCCAATGCAACGGCGCAGGCCATTCCGATCCCCGACGAGGCGCCGGCGATCAGGGCATTCTTGCCTTCAAGGCTGAAACTGGGAGTGCTGGGGAAGGTGGACATGTCAAACCTCGCTGACAGGGAAGGGGATCTCGCCAGCCACGCGGGCCTTGTTGAACTCGCGCAGGCGGGCGAAGACATCTACGCCCAACTGGCGGTAGGCGTCCAGAATGTCCACCGTGACCCAGTTTTCGCGGATCTTGCCATTCTCCAGTCGCCAGAAGTCCAGCGAGCGCATGGTGATGCGTTTGCCCGACGGCGCAATACCCATCCAGCCGTCATGGGTGACGGTCTGGATCATGTTGGGCCAGCCGGTCACGGCCGCATATTCGCCATCGCCGAAGAAGTGGTAGGTGATCTCGTCCAGATATTGGCCGCGGTCGGGCATGCCGTTCAGGAACGGGATCTGGTGCCAGTTGCGGAAGCCCGCGATGCCACGGCCGGTGCCGATGCCGGCGGGGCCGTACCAGTTCATCCGCTCGTGCCAGAACTTCGGCATCTCCATTACCTCCGGGCCACCCTGGCTCGGGTGTTTCTTCAGGTGATTGAGCATC
The DNA here is from genome assembly GCF_041224635.1 of Leisingera sp. XS_AS12. NCBI lineage: Bacteria > Pseudomonadati > Pseudomonadota > Alphaproteobacteria > Rhodobacterales > Roseobacteraceae > Leisingera > Leisingera sp. XS_AS12. The sequence goes on along the minus strand of NZ_JBGFGM010000093.1, from coordinate 16,043 downwards.
TCGACGATATGCGCGCAGGAGGCCTGGGATTTCTCCTCGTCCCAGGGACCCGGCACGATGCCGTCATGCGTGGCCGGGCCGGGGATGCAGAACTCGAGACCGAGTGAGGGCGCCATCGGCCAGGCGTTTGCCTGCATCATCACCTCTGGGATGTCCCAGATGGTCTGGATCTCGACCACGCGGCCTTCCTCGAACCGGTAGAATTCGTGGAACCGCATGTGGGTCAGATGCCCGGTCGGCGGGATGTCCAGCCAGGGCCGCACGAAGGTGCCGTAGTAATGGCCGCCGCAGCCGATCCAGTCGCCGCCATGTTCGGTGCGCCCGCCCATGACGATCCAGTCACGACGCTCGAGGTCCGGCATGGACTGCAGCAGCGGTGCGTAGCAGGTGTCATAAAGCTCCGCCGGGCCGGTCAGGTCGCCGAAGGGGTGGCACATATGCACCACTGCGTCGGGCGCGATCAGCTCTTGCAGCGCGGCGCGCACGCCCTTCTCGCTGAAGTCGCGCATCGCCTCGCGCATCGGCGCGATCAGGGCCTTGTTCCGGGTGTGGACGTCGGTCGTCATTCTGCTGCCTCTCCGTAAGCCACGTTCTTGCCGCCATAACGGCGGACACGGATATTGCATTGTTCGGCGTGGCCGACGAAGCCTTCCAGCATGCACAGGCGCGAGCCGTATTCGCCGATCATGGTGGCGGCCTCGTCGGTGATGACCTTCTGATAGCTGTGGGTTTTCAGGAACTTGCCGACCCACAGACCGCCGGTGTAGCGGCCCGCCTTCTTGGTCGGCAGGGTGTGGTTGGTGCCGATCACCTTGTCGCCGTTGGCCACATTGGTGCGGGGGCCGAGGAACAGCGCGCCGTAGCAGGTCATGTTCTCCAGGAACCAGTCGTCGCGGTCCGTCATCACCTGCACGTGCTCGGAGGCGATGTCATCGGCGACCTGCAGCATCTCCTCGTAGGTGTCGCAGACGATCACCTCGCCGTATTCCTCCCAAGACACCTTGGCGGTGCCGGCGGTCGGCAGGATGCCCAGCAGACGGTCGATCTCGCTCAGGGTTTCCTCGGCCAGCTTGCGGGAGTTGGTGAGCAACACGCAGGGGCTGTTGTAGCCGTGCTCGGCCTGTCCCAGGAGGTCGGTGGCGCAGAGCTCGGCGTCCGCGGCAGTCTCGTCCGCGATCACCATTGTCTCGGTCGGGCCTGCAAAAAGGTCGATGCCGACGCGGCCGAACAGCTGGCGCTTGGCCTCCGCCACGAAGGCGTTACCGGGGCCGACCAGCATGTGCACCGGGTCGATGGTCTCGGTGCCGATTGCCATGGCGCCGATCGCCTGGATGCCGCCCATCACGTAGATCTCATGCGCGCCACCGAGGTGCATCGCGGCAATCACCGCGGCATTGGGCTTGCCGTTGAAAGGCGGGGTGCAGGCGATGATGCGCGGCACGCCGGCCACCTTGGCGGTGGCCACCGACATATGCGCCGAGGCGACCATCGGGAACTTGCCGCCCGGCACGTAGCAGCCGACCGACTGCACGGGGATGTTCTTGTGGCCGAGGATCACGCCCGGCAGGGTCTCCACCTCGATGTCCAGCATCGAGTCGCGCTGCGCCTGGGCGAAGTTCATCACCTGCTCTTGCGCAAACTTGATGTCTGCCAGCTCGCGGTCGCTGAGCGAGGCGATCAGATCGTCGATCTCCTGCTGGCTGAGGCGGAAGCTTTCCGGGCTGTAGTTGTCGAACTTCTCGGAAAGCTCGCGCACGGCGGCGTCGCCGCGGGCCTCGATGTCCTTCAGCGTGGCTTCGACCACGGCGCGGGTCTTGGCGTCATCCTCGGCGCGGTCGGCATCGGACTTGCCGCGTTTTAGGTATTCGATGGTCATGGTCAGGTCCTCAATTGTCGGGGCGCGGAGGGGTTTTCTCCCCGCGGTCAAAAGCTTCCCAGCCCTCGCCGTTGAACAGGTCAACGCCGAGCTGGGCGGCGACATGGGCGAAATCGACGTTCACCCAGTTGTCCACGATCTTGCCGTCGACGACTTTCCAGAAGTCCATGTAACGGATCTCGACCCGCTTGCCGGTGGGTTCGATGCCGAGGAAAGTGCCCGAGTGGGTGGCTTCCTGGCGGCCGAAGGCGGCAGCCCATTCGCCCATGTAGAGGCGGGCCTCGTCGATGCAGACCTTGTCGGAGAAGGCGGCCTGGAAGGGGCGCTGCCAGTTGTCCTGGAATTCCTTCAGCCCGTTCTTGGTGCCGCAGCCCTGGTTGCCCATCCAGCGGAAACCTTCGGCAAAGAACTCGCCGATGTCGCTGATCCGGTGGTCGTTCAACCCGTCCACCATGCTTTCGATCACGCGGCGGGTTTCTTCGGTCTTGCTCATGTCCGTGTCTTTGGTCAACACGGCTTGTTCGGGGCGGGAGCCTTTCATGCTCTATTCCTTCAATTTGTTGCCAAGGGATGATGTGGTCAGACGGGGAGGAGACGACCGTCCGTCAAAAAATCCCTTGGCATCCGGTTGAGCGCCGGGTGGCGCCCAACGGCGTTATGTCTTGCGGCGCTGCTCATCAGCCTTTGACCGCGCCGGCGGTCAGGCCGCTGACGATCTGGCGCTGGAAGAACAGGATCAGCACGAACAGCGGGGCAGTGGCGGAGACCACGGCGGCGACGGCGTACATCACCTTGCCTTCGACCTGGGTGGTGCCGAGGAAGCTGTTGATCGCGGGGATGATGGTCTCATTCTCGGAGCTCAGGAGCATCGCGGTCACCGCAAAGTCGTTGTAGGCCAGAAGGAAGCTGAACAGGCCGGTGGTGATGACGCCGGGCCACATCACCGGGATGATCACGTGGCGGAAGGCCTGGAAGCGGGTGCAGCCGTCGACCATGGCGCTTTCGTCCATGTCCTTGGGGATGTTGAGGAAGAAGGAGTGCAGCATCCACAGGGTGAAGGGCTGGTTGATCGCCACAAGCACGATGATGGTGGTCGGCAGGATGCCCCAGATGTTCCATTCAAAGAACGGCAGCAGGTAGCCGGAGACCAGGGTGATATGCGGCATGGCGCGGAACACCAGCGCGGCCATCAGGAGCCAGAAGGCATAGCGGCGGCCGGAGCGGGCGAGCGCGTAGCCGCCCAGCGTGCCGAAGGTGAGCGAGATCACCACGGTGAAGAACACCACGATGCCGGAGTTGATGACGTTGCGCCAGAATTCCTCTTCCACCCAGGCGCCGCGGTAGCCATCGAGCGTGAAGGCGCTGCCGGTCTGCTGGATCGTGTTGACCCCGTAGATGGCGTTCTGCCAGTCGGTCTTGGAGAAGAAGTCCGACTGCACCTTGAAGCTGCCCCAGAAGGTCCAGAAGAAGGGGAAGGCGGCGATGATCAGCCAGAGCGCCACCAGCGCCAGGGAAACCACCGTGAGCAGCGAGACGCGGGAGCGGGACTTGGGGTTCACTGCCGGGACTGCGATGGAGGATTGTGCCTTGGTTGCCATGTTCGTGCCCTCAGTGTGCTTTGCGGGAGAAGTCGCGCCAGGTGCGGATCAGCACCGGTGTCAGCAGGATCACCACGCCGATGATGGTCATCATCGAGGTTGCCCCGGCCGAGCCGTAGAGCGGATTGCCGCTTTCGCGCAGGTCGTTGTAGATGATCCAGCTGAGCGAGGTTGCGTGGGCCTCGGCCTTGAAGCTTACGATCGGCTCAAAAACGCGGAAGTTGTCCATCAGCAGCATCAGCGTCACGAAGGCCATCAGCGGCGACAGGTGCGGTACGATCACGTGGATCATGCGCTGCCACTTGGAGGCGCCGTCGATCATCGCCGCTTCCATGGTGTCCTCGGGCACGGTCTGCAGCCCGGCGTAGAAGGTGATGAAGCTGAACGGCAGGGTGTGCCAGATGCCGTAGACGATCAGCATGGTCCAGGTCAGCGTGGTGGAGGCCTTGAGGCTGAGCGACGGGTCGTTGAAGACGCGCTGGATGGTGGCGCCGATCACGCCGTCGCTGTCGACCATCCAGAACAGGATCAGCGAGCCGACCAGCGGGGTCACCAGGAACGGCAGCAGCGAGATGAAGATCGACGGCCCTTTGAGCATGCGGGGCAGGTTGTTCACCCCCACTGCAATCGCCAGGCCAAGGGCGATCACCACCGGCGTGACGACCGCCGTATAGGTCAGCGTAAAGATCAGCGCGCGGTAGAAGGGCAGGTTGGAGACCTGTTTCCAGAAGGCGCCGAAGGTTTCGGTGGTCCGCCAGGCTTCGCCAACCTCGGCAAAGGCCAGATGCGAGCGGTTGATGTAGGTGCCGAGCCCGTTGAACTGGCCCAGCGGCTGTTCCTGCCGCAGTTTCTCGGTGGCTGCGACGTCTACCGTGGTGGTGGGAGAGCAGCCGAACGGGCCGCAGCTCTCGGAGACCACCAGAACCTGTTCGTGCTCGACGAACAAGGACTGGATGAAAACCGAGACGATGGGCAGTGCGATGAAGAGGATCATCGCGGATAGCGTCGGCAGGATGAACCAGAAAAAGGTGCGGTGCTTCATGGCGTGCGTCTCAGTCTTCTGTCCGGAAAAGGTGAGGGGGCCGGAGCCCCCTCCAGTCGGGGAGGTTTACTTGAGGAAACCGGCTTCCTTGGCCGAGGTCCGATAGGCGGTCTCGACATCTGCCAGCGCCTGTTCGGCGCTTTCACCGCCTTTCAGGAAGTCGGTCAGTTCCGAACCGAGCGCTGCGTGCAGCAGGCCCATCTGCGGGATCATCGGGTAGGGGCGCGCACCGCCCTGCGCGGTCGCTGCGACACCTGCAGCGGCAGGGCCGGGCTCAAAGCCGGGCAGCAGCCAGACAGCATCGTCGTTGTTGGCCGCCACCATTTCCGGGTTGAGACCGCTGATGAGGGCCGCGAAGGTGGCCTCGGCGTCTGCATCCGGGATGTTGGCCGCGATCGAGATGCCGTCCCACCACAGGGTGGCCGCGGGCGTTGAGCCGCCGCCGACGGTGGGGGCTGCCGACAGAACCGTGTTCGAAGTCACTTCTTCGGTGGAGCCTTCGTCATCCAGGATCGGCGCGCCGCGCGAGCCCCACATGATAGCCAGTGCCGCCTGGCCGGATTCCCACAGGCCCTGTGTCTCGTTGGAGGCATGGGTCAGGTGGTCCGGGTGGGCGTATTCCACCAGCGCCTTCATGGTGTTGAGCGTGGCGATGCCTTTTTCGTTGTTGATCGAAGGCTCGGCAGAGCCGGGCGCGAAGAACTCACCGCCGTGGCCGAGATAGATCATGTTGAAGACTTCGCCGACATTCCAGCCGGTTTGCAGGTTCATCACCAGGGGATGTTCCATGATGCCCGCAGCGCGGATCTTCTCCGCCGCTTCCAGAACTTCCTCATAGGATGCGGGGATGCCTTCGACACCGGCCTGCTCGAGGATGTCCTTGCGCGAGAACAGGTGCTGCGAGTTGGCCATGAAGGCGACCGCCATCACCTTGCCGTCGATGGTGATCAGTACGTTCGGCGGGATGCTGTCCTTGTACTTCTCAACCAGATCGTTCAGCGGCCGCACCAGCCCGTCGTTCATCAGCTGGGTCAGGGTCGCGTTGGCGAGGATCACCGAGGTGTATTCCGCCGGGTTCGGCGTCAGCGCCGCGTTCATGATCTGGCGCGCTTCGGTGGTGTGGTTGACGGTGAATTCGGCAGCGGCGGCGGCACAATTCGCTTGCGCGGCTTCAACCACCGCGTGAATCGCGGGGAAGTCGCTGGCCAGAATGCGGATCGACTGCCCCTCGGGGCCGCAATCGGCGGCAAAGGCGGCCGAGCTCATCAGTCCGGCAAATAGTGACGCTGTGGCAAGTCTTTTCAGTAGCATGGTAATCTCCCTGTTGGCTTTTGCTTTACCGAGGCTTGGGCTGGGGCATTTGTGCCTTCTGTGCCGCGCGGATCAGCCTCCGATCCGCGCGCCGGTTTGTCCGTCGAAGAGGTGGCAGATGTGTTGCGGAACGGCGATTGACACCATCTCGCCGATCTCCGCACGGAAGGTCTTGTCCGCCTTGACCGAGACCAGCGCGCCGCCGACGCGGACCGAGATCATGGTGGCGTCGCCCAGCAGCTCCATCGTGTAGATCGGCGCGTTGATCTGGCCGTGGCCCGGCTCTGCGATGCCGGCATCCTCGGCGCGGAAGCCAAGGGTCAGCGGGCCGTTGGGGGCGCTCAGGCCGGAGATCTCGACGTTCTTGGCGCGGAAGGTGCCGCCCTGGACCTCGCCCTCCATCAGGTTCATCGCCGGGTTGCCGATGAAGCTGGCGACGAAGGTATTTGCGGGGCGGTCGTAGATTTCGGTCGGGCTGCCGACCTGTTGCACCACGCCCTTCTTCATGACCACCACACGGTCGGCCAGCGTCATCGCCTCGATCTGGTCGTGGGTCACGTAGATGGTGGTCACCGCCAGCTCGTGGCTGAGGTTCTTGATCTGGGCGCGGGTGGAGACGCGCAGCTTGGCGTCGAGGTTCGACAGCGGTTCGTCCATCAGGAAGACGTTGGGCTCCCGCACGATGGCACGGGCCAGGGCGACGCGCTGGCGCTGACCGCCCGACAATTCGGCCGGCTTGCGGTGCAGGAAGTCGTCGAGTTCGACCATCGCCGAGGCACGGCGGACCTTCTCGTCGTGGGTCTTGGGGTCGATGCCCCGGACCTTCAGCGGGAAGCGGATGTTCTCGTAGACATTCATGTTCGGATAAAGCGCGTAGGACTGGAACACCATCGCCACGTCGCGGTCCTTGGGTTCCATGTCGTTGACGCGCTGCCCGTCGATCAGAATGTCGCCTTCGCTGGCCTCTTCGAGCCCGGCAATCATCCGCATTGTGGTGGTCTTGCCGCAGCCCGAAGGCCCCAACAGCACCAGAAATTCCTTGTCCGCGATGGTGAGGTCGAAATTGTCGACACCGACGAACGACCCCCAGCGTTTGCCCACATTGCGCAGTTGAATCTCGGCCATGACGTCTCCCTGCCGGCTGCTGTCAGCCGCTTTTGCATACGATTGCAAATAAGGTAGACTCGGGGCAAAGTTTTTGGCAAGACTTTTTTGCACACGTATGCAGGGAGCGTTTGGAATGCCGGATTTTTCATCGGAAAAACAAGTTGTCAGGGAGCTTTACGCCCAACTCGACGCGACGGGCGGAGCGGGCGCGGCCGAGGTTCTGTCGCGTTACTATGCCTCGAATCACATCTGGCGGGGGTACCATCCCTTCAACGAACAGCAGGGCGCCGAGGAGGTTGCCGCAGTGTTCTGGACGCCCTTGCACAAGGCTTTGCGTCACCTGCAGCGGCGCGAAGACGTGTTCTTTGCCGGCTTGAACGAGATGGACGGCTTTGCCTCGATATGGGTTGTGTCGATGGGTCACTTGATGGGGTTGTTCGACGCGTCCTGGTTGGGGATCGCCCCCACCGGCAAGATGGCATTCCTGCGGTACTGCGAGTTCAATCGCGTCGAAGATGGCAAGATCACCGAGACGGCGATGTATTTCGACATCCCGCATCTGATGATGCAGGCAGGGTTGCAGCCATTTCCGCCGCAGACCGCCGCGCATCTCGTGCAACCCGGTCCGATGACCCATGATGGTCTCATGTACGACCCGCAGCCGCCGGAAGAAGGGGAAAAGACGCTTGCGACGATCAATGCGATGATCTCCGACCTGGGCCAGTGGAACAGCGGGCTGTCCCTTGAGGACGAGCTGCGTCAGACCTGGGCAGAAGACATGATCTGGTGGGGACCGGCCGGGATCGGCGCCACCTACACCATTGAACGCTATGCCAAGCAGCATTCCGGGCCCTTCCGAGCGGGGTTCACAGATCGATCCAAGACGAAACACATCTGCCGCCTCGCCGAGGGCCATTTCGGCGGCTTCTTCGGCTGGCCGAACTTCACTGCCCGTCCGACCGGCGGCTTCATGGGCATGCCGGCAACCGACAAGGCTGGGGAGTTCCGGGTGATCGACATTTATCGCCGTCAGGGGGATAAGTTGGCCGAGAACTGGATCTTTATCGACCTTTTGCACTTCTGGAAGCAGCAGGGCGTCGACATCCTGGCTCGCATGGCAGAGGGCCCGCGCAGCTGATCGAATGTAGCCGAGATCCAAGGCACCATGCCGCCGCACCGCTGTCGGGCGCGGCGACGTGCCGTGATCAGCCGCCGAAGGAATCCTGCCGGATGCGGGCAATGCCTTGCATCATCAGGGAATGTTCGGAGCCGATCACGAACAGGCTGGCACCGGCGTCGCGCCACCGGCTGATATCCTCGCCCGGGGCACAGTAGAGACCAGTGGCGGAGTCTTTCGCACCAAGCACTTCGGCGCATTTCCGACCGATTTCCGGCGCGTGGAAATCATTGGCTCCATAGGACACCGCCAGGTCGGCGCGGCCGACGAACAGTGCATCGACACCGTCGACTGCGGCGATGTCTTCATAGGCGTCATAGCCTTCGGGATCCTCGATCTGGCAGATCACGCTGACCTCGCGGTTTGCGAGGTCGAAATGCTGGGTCAGGCTGCGGCGGGCATAGTCTGCGGCGCGGGTGGTACCGGCGAAGCCGCGCCCCTGGCCCTGGCCGTAGCGGGTGTTGCGTACGATTTCCGCCGCCTGTTGCGCCGATTTCACATGCGGCACCACGATGCCTGCGATGCCGCAGTCCAGCATGCCCAGGATGGTGTCGGGATTGTCGTTGGGAATGCGCACGAGAAGCGGGCAGCCGGTCGCACGTGCCCCGATCGCGCAGGTGTCGACGGCGGCGCGGTCAAAGGGGGCGTGTTCGGCATCAAGGATAACGAAATCGACGCCAGCGTGGCCCAGCACCTCGGTGATTATCGGGTGCGGGGTTTTCACAAACAGGCCGAGCAGTTGCTCGCGGCCTGCGAGCCGGGTCTTGAAGGTTGCGTTCAGTGTCATCTGCGCCTCTGCTATCGCGTTTCACCTGCAAGGGGAGGTCACGACAGTGGATCGGGGCCGGGGCAGGGCCTGCCCTCCATATCTGCGCCCCTCCGCGCTGCCGGGCCTGCCGGTAGGTGGTGACCTGCTTAGGAAACCGCCCGCGCCGCCGCAATATCGCGCAATGAGAGTGAAAAATTTCAGTCGTTGCTGCGTTCGCCACCAGCACTCTGAGCCGTCGACGGATCTTGGTCGGCAGGTTGGGCACTCATGAAGGGGTGGGGATGGCCTCGCACCCGCTGCTCGACACATCGCGAAGGAGATCCAGGCGGCGCTGGCCCCAGTTGTTGTGCAGTTTTTCGCGCTCTGGTCCGCCTGACTAGGATGGTCGGGCGAACGCGATGCGGGGAATTGCACATGCGGGCAATTTCCGATCTATGATCGCGACATGAAGAAAGTGACCTCAAAAGACGTCGCGGCGCTCGCGGGCGTATCGGTATCAGCGGTGTCGCGGGCCTACCGGGCGGATGCGCCGTTGTCAGATGACAAACGGCGCCGGGTTTTTGCCGCCGCGGCCAAGCTGGGGTACGTCAGCCGCGTCGACCATATTCTGTCGTCCCAGTCCAGCAACACCATTTCCATGGTGGTCGGCGACATGCGCAATCCGTTCTATCCGACCGCCGTGGACGAGGCGGCCCGGCTGCTGTCCGAGCGAGGTTTGCGCCTGATCCTGCATGCGGTGCCCACCGGGGAGGATGTGGACCTGGTGATGCGACAGGTGCTGGATTACCGGACCGAAGGTGTGATCCTCGCCAGTTCACGGATGGGGTCCAAACTGGCGGTGAAGTGCCGACAGAACCGGATCCCGGCCGTGCTGCTGAACCGGGTGCAGTCGGATAGCCACATGAAGGCCGTGTGCTGTGACAACTATGCGGGCGCGCGGATGATTGCAGATCGTTTCCTCCGCAGCGATCGCCGTCGGATTGCCTTCATCGGCGGTCAGCGTGACACCTCGACCCATCTCGAGAGGATGCGCGGGTTTACCGACCATCTGGCAACGAATGATGTGCGACCGACAGTGGAGCTGGATGGGGGGTACAGCTATCGGCAGGCGCATGCGGCGGCGCAGATGCTGCTGGCTGAACGACCGCTGCCGGAGGCGGTATTCTGTGCCAACGACATCATGGCGATTGCGCTGCTGGATGCGGCCAGAATGCAGGGCATCCGGGTGCCGGAAGATATCGCGGTGGCCGGTTTCGACGATATCCCCATGGCCTCCTGGGACGCGTATCGGTTGACAACCGTGCGCCAGCCGCTCCGGCGGATGCTGAACCTCGCGGTCGACATCCTGACGGATCCCAGCAGCGATCCTGCTGAAGGTGACATCCGGATCCTGCCGGGAGAGCTGAAGCAGCGCGCCAGCGCTTAGTGAAAAAATTTCACTTAATATCGCAACCATTGCGCGGTGAGGTGCATTTGCGCATCCCTTCCTGATACACGCCTGCTTTTTCAGCGCGTTTAATATCGGGAGGATATTCCATGAAGCTCAAATCTCTTGCCCTGACTGCGGCCTTGGCGCTGACCGGCGCCGTTGCTGGTGGCCTCGCCTCGGCTGAAACCCGGCTGGCGTTCGGCGCGACCAATTCCCAAAGCGCTCATTACGCCTATTTTGCGTCGCTGGCGAAGATCGTGAACGACACCTATCCGGAAACCTATCAGGCGTCGGTGGTAGAGACCGGCGCCACCGTCGACAACCTCAAGCGGATGGCGCGTGGACAACTGGACATTGGCCTGGTGACAACCTCGACGCTGTATCACGCCTACAATGGCGTGAAAGGATTTGACGGTCGCCCGGTCGAATCCAAGCTGCTGTGGGCCTATTCGCTGGCACCGCAGAACGTGGTGGTGCGGCGCGATTCCGGTGTCACCGATCTCGCCGGTCTGGCGGGGCAGAAGTTTGGCCCCGGCATGCGTGGCTCCTCCACCGAGGCCACAGCGCTGGAGGTGTTCAAGCTGCTCGAGATCGAACCCGACTGGGTGCGCGGCACTAACGGCGAGCAGGCCAACGCGATCAAGGACGGCCGCTCGCAAGGGTTCGTCAAAAGCGCCGTCGGCACCTCGTTTGACGCGCTGACCACCGACATCGCCGCCTTCACCCCGCTGCAGGTGCTGGGCATTGATGATGCGCAGGAAGACAAGATCCGGGCCGAGTTGCCGGAGCTGTCGATCGTGGAAATGCCGGGCGGTGAGATGGAAAACTCCGGCCCCTACACCGCCTGGGGTTTCATGATCGGCGTCTCCGCGCGCCCCGACATGGATGAGCAGACCGCCTATGACCTGACCAAGGCCGTGATGGAATCGATGGATGAGCAGGCCGCGGCCTTCCCGACGGTCAAAGGGCTGAACCTGCCCGAACTGACCCTGCAATACGCCACCAGCCCGCTGCACCCCGGCGCCGTGCGCTATTACGAAGAGATCGGCCTGACCGTGCCGGACCACCTGAAGTAACCCGCAGCTGCGGCCGGTGCCTGTCTGGTGTCGGCCGCACAGTCCGCTGCCGATTGAGATTTTGCCATGATTGCGTTCCCCTCGCTTGCATCCCTGCGCCAGAAGGCCATTGCGGTTCTGTCCGTGATGCTGGGCCTGTTTGTCTTCTACACTTCCTTCAACGGACCATTTGAATCGCTGGTGCAGCGGGCGCTGTTCGTGATGACCATCGCAGCACTGGCGGTGCTGATGCACCCGTTGTGGCACGGCACGCGGCTGCGCTGGCTGGGCATCCTCATCGATACCGCCATCGTTGCCATGGTAACGGTCTCCGGCTGCTACATCATCTCGAACTACGAGACGATCATGACCGACCTGCCCTGGGCGGGGCCGTTGGACATGATCATGGCCTTTGGCACGCTGGCGAGCGTGCTGGAGCTGGCACGGCGCACCTCGAACTGGGTGTTCCCGATGATCGTGGCGCTGGCAGTGGCTTATGCCTTCCTCGGCTATCTGATCCCCGGCCAGTTCGGCCACCGCGGTTTTGACAGCGCCTACCTCAGCGAGATCATCTTCTTGTCGGACCGTGGGCTGTGGGGGATGCTGGTCAATGTGGCCTCGACCACGCTGGCGGCCTTTGTGCTGTTCGGCGCGATCCTGCTACACACCGGCGCGGGCGAGACCTTCTTTGATCTCTCCGCCCGTCTTGGCGGCTCGCGCCCCGGCGGTGCGGCCAAGATTGCCACCTTTGCGTCCGGTTTCTTCGGCGCCATCAACGGCTCTACCGTGGCCAATGTTGCGACCACCGGCAATTTTACCATCCCGCTGATGAAGCGGCTGAAATACCCGCCCGCCTATGCCGGCGCGGTGGAGGCGATTGCCTCCACCGGCGGCCAGCTGGCGCCGCCGATCATGGGCACCGCCGCCTTTGTGATGGCAGAACTGGTGGGCGTGAACTACTGGTCCATTGCGCTTGCCGGGGTGCTGCCTGCGCTGCTGTTCTATCTTGGCATTTATTCCACCGTGCATGTGATCGCCCGGCGTCAGGGTTTCCGTCCGGTGACGGCCGATGACCTGCCGGACTGGCGCGGCGCGATGAATTTTACCCGCCTTGCCCCCATCGCGGCGGCGCTTGGCGGGCTGGGTTTCGGCGTTTTGAATGGCAACTCGGTTGAGCTGACCGCCTGCTACGGCATGCTGGCAATGCTGGCGGCGGTGCTGGTGGCGCGCATTGCCAACGGCGAGAACCCGCGCGAGGTGATCTCGATCATCCTGCGCGCGCTGGAGGCGGGCGGCAAGGGCGTGGTCATCGTCGGCATCCTGCTGGTTGGCGCCCAGGTGTTCGTGGCGATGATCAACCTAACCGGCTTTGGCGTTGCCGTCACCTCGGCGGTGCTGGCGATAGGTCAGGGCAATATCTGGCTGATCGCCGCGCTGATGGCGGTGGTCTGCCTGATTGCAGGGATGGGCCTGCCGACCTCCGCGGCCTATGTGATGGTCGCCGCGGTGTTTGCCCCGGCGCTGATCCAGCAGGGCATCGACCCCTTGGTGGTGCATATGTTCGTGCTGTACTACGCGGCGCTTTCAGTGATCACGCCGCCAGTTTGCCTGGGCGTTTTCGTGGCCGCAACCATTGCGCAGGCGCCCTGGCTCAAGGTGGCGGTGGAGACGCTACGGTTGGGTGCCACCGCCTATGCGCTGCCGATGCTGTTCCTGGCCTATCCCGGCATGCTGGGCGGCGGCGGAACCGAAGGTATCCTGTTGGCCGCCCTGTCGGGCATCGTCTTTGCGGTCTCCATCGCGCATCTTCTGGGCGGGGCACGGCTGCCTTGGGGCGGTGCCTCGCGGTTGCTGTGGGCATTGCCCGCTGGCCTCGCACTGCTCGGCCCCTGGTGGAGCGCCGCCGCGGCCGCACTGGTCCTTGCTGCACTGGTGGTGATTGCCCGCCGACAGCTGGATCAGTCGCCCCAAGTCGCTGCCGTCTGACGATCACAGAAAGGCCGGGTGCGCAGCGACGCGCCCGGCCTTTGATCCTTCGCTTATTGCTCGAGTACCTGCCGGGCCAGTGTTGCCAGCGCTCATGATGAAAATTTTTCACCAAAAGTGAAAAATATTGCAGCGTGTCGACGGATCTCAGAAACCTTTGCCAAGCCAAGTTCCGAAGCTCTGAAAGGAGATTTCCATGACCATCGAATACCTGAAACGCGGCAAGTCTGACGCGGACCGTGCCGAAGACGACGCCAAGACCCGCGCGGTGGTGGAAGCCACGCTGAAGGACATCGAAACCCGCGGCGATGCCGCCGTGCGCGAGCTGAGCGAGAAGTTCGACAACTATAGCCCCGCCAGCTTCCGCCTGAGCCAGCAGGAGATCGACGAGCTGATCGCCTCGCTCAGCGACCGCGAGCTGGCTGACATCAAGTTTGCGCAAGAGCAGGTGATGAACTTCGCCCAGGCGCAGCGCGACTCGATGCTGGACATCGAGGTGGAAACCCTGCCGGGCGTGATCCTCGGCCACAAGAACATCCCGGTGCAGTCGGTCGGCTGCTACGTGCCGGGCGGCAAGTTCCCGATGGTCGCCTCGGCGCATATGTCGGTGGCCACCGCCAAGGTCGCGGGCGTGCCGCGCATCATCGCCTGCACCCCGCCTTTCAACGGCAAGCCCAACGCCGCGGTGATTGCCGCGATGCACCTCGGTGGTGCGCATGAGATCTACGTGATGGGCGGTATCCAGGCGATCGGCGCCATGGCCATCGGCACCGAGACCATCGACCCGGTACACATGCTGGTCGGCCCCGGCAACGCCTTCGTGGCGGAGGCCAAGCGCCAACTCTTCGGCCGCGTCGGCATCGACCTGTTCGCAGGCCCGACCGAGACCATGGTGATCGCGGATGAGAGCGCCGCGGACGCCGAGCTCTGCGCGACCGACCTGCTGGGCCAGGCCGAGCACGGATACAATTCTCCGTGCGTGCTGCTGACCAACTCCCGCAAGCTGGCCGAGGAAACCCTGAGCGAGATCGACCGTCTGCTGGGCATCCTGCCCACCGCCGGCACCGCCAAGGTGTCCTGGGAGGAATACGGCGAGGTGATTGTCTGCGACACCTACGACGAGATGCTGAAGGTCGCCGATGACATCGCCTCCGAGCACGTGCAGGTGATGACGGACCGCGACGACTGGTTCCTTGAGAACATGACCTGCTACGGCGCGCTGTTCCTCGGGCCCCGCACCAATGTGGCCAACGGCGACAAGGTGATTGGCACCAACCACACCCTGCCGACCAAAAAGGCAGGTCGCTACACCGGCGGCCTATGGGTCGGCAAGTTCCTGAAAACCCACAGCTACCAGAAGGTCACCACCGACGAAGCCGCCACCATGATCGGCGAGTACGGCTCGCGGCTCTGCATGCTCGAAGGCTTCGTCGGCCACGCCGAACAGTGCAACATCCGCGTGCGCCGCTATGGCGGTGTGGAGGTGCCCTACGCCGGTGCCGCCGCCTGGCGCGAAGCCGCGGAATAGCCGCGCCTGCCATTGCCGGACCCAGGCCGCGCGAGCCCAGGGTCCGGCCTGTTCTGCCTCCGGACCGGGGGCGGCCAACCGGAGAGACAGATGAAACTACCGCAAACGCCAAGCCTGCGGCTGGACGGGAAACGCGCGCTGGTGACCGGCGCCACTTCGGGGATTGGTCTGGGGGCTGCCACTGCTCTGGCGCGGGCCGGGGCAGAGGTGCATTGTCTTGCGCGCAGCAACGACCAGCTCAACGCGCTCTGCAGCGCACTTGCCGAAGAGGGGTTGAGCGCGCGGTCGCTGCCGATGGATCTGACGGACGTGAAGGCGGTTGCGGTCGAACTGGCGGCGCGCGAGGCCTTTGACGTTGTGGTCAACTCTGCCGGGATGGCGCGCCACAGTGCCGCGCTGGACACCAGCCCTGAAGATTATGACGCGGTGATGGGGCTGAACCTGCGCGCCGCCTATTTCCTCTCCACCGCCGCGGCACGCCGCATGACGGCAGTCGGCAAACCGGGTTCTATCATCCACCTAAGCAGCCAGATGGGGCATGTGGGCGGCATCGACCGCGCGGTCTATTGCGCGTCGAAATATGCGCTGGAGGGCATGATCAAAGCGATGGCGATCGAGTGGGGCCCGAACCGGATCCGCATCAACTCGATCTGCCCGACCTTCATTCGCACCCCGCTGGGAGAACAGACGCTGGCCGATCCCGAACACCGCCAATGGATTGAAAGCAAGATCAAGCTGGGCCGCGTCGGAGAGGTCGAGGACATCATGGGCGCTGTCGTCTACCTGGCCTCGGATGCTTCGGCGCTGGTCACCGGCACCTCTTTGCTGATCGACGGCGGTTGGACCGCCGAGTAACTCCTGCAAGGAAGAAAAGATGAAATTAGGGACACCAAAAGAGACATTTCCGGGCGAGAACCGGGTTGCGATGACGCCGGACTCTGCGCGTCAGTTGCAGAAGCTGGGCTACGCTTGCGCGATTGAGACCGGGGCCGGGGCGGCGGCGGGGTTTTCGGATGCCGCCTATGCCGAGGCGGGCGTCGAGATCGTCAAGACCGCGGCGCAGCTGTGGAAGACGGCCGACATCATCGCCAAGGTGCGCCAGCCCAATGAGACCGAGCTGAAGCGGCTGACCAAGGGCAAGACGCTGATCTCCTTCTTCAATCCC
>NZ_JBGFGM010000014.1:0-1339 GCF_041224635.1 Leisingera sp. XS_AS12 | reverse complement strand
GGCAATCTGCCCTACGAGACCTTTCTCGGCTGGTTCAAGCGCGAAACCCGTGCTGCCGGCCTGCCGATGACCCCGCATAATTTCCGCCACGGCTTGGCCTCGCTGCTGATCGAAGCCAACCCGGGAAGGTGGGACCTGCTCGAGCGGCTGCTCGACGACACCGTCGGCACTGCCAGGAAAAACTATGGCTGGGTCAACAAACGTGTGCAGCGCTCCGAGGTGCAGAAATACGTGCTCGATCTGACGAGGCTGAAGGCATGAAAAAACCTGATCGCCGGACCGTTCCGGAAATTCTGCAGCACCCGCGATGGGATCCCTTGGCCGCAACGCTGAACATGAGGGCTGTCACCGCGCCGCAGATGCGCATCCTCGATGATTTCCTCGCCTTCATTGAAGGCAGGCAGATTGCTTCGATATGGGAACTTTCGGTTTCGGACTGCCTGTCATTCGATGCCGGGTATCGGTCCGCCAACCGCCTGCGCGTGTTGAAAAAGGCGATGCAGGCGGTTTTCCCGGCCCAGCCCGCCATCCTCGTTCTGACCGACGCCATCCGCCGGAAAGAGGCGCAGACCCGGAAGCCGGCGGCCACGGCGCCGAGGCGGCGCACGCTCAGGGTGTCGATTCCGGAGGAGGAACTGCCAGAAGACTGGAAAAATGCGCTGGCAGACATGGCGGCGGGCTTTGATGGGGACAGTGTCATCGCACCGTCTCCCAAAATGATTCCGACGTACAGAATGAAGCTGAGGCAGCTGGCCTGTTCGGCCAGAAAGGCCGGGGTGCCGGAGGAAATCTCGGTTGAGGCAGTGAAGGCCTTTACCCGCGACATGCGTGAACGCGGGCTGGCCGCCGCGACACAGCTGGCCTCTTTCTCTGCATTGAAGAAATGTGCCCTCTATGTCGGCGCCGACCAAGAGGCGCAGGAGCTATTGTCGCAGCTCCTTCGAAAGGCTGAGGATCGAGCCCGCAAAGCTCCAAAGAAGAAGTATGAAAAGCTGCAGAAAACCGGATATTCGCCGGTAGCGATCATCGGCCGCGCGGAGGAATTCCTGAAGGAGGCGGAAAGTCTGACATGCCCACGCTCGCGCCAGGCGTTGAGAAACACCGCTGCTGCTTTGGCGCTGTTTTCGGTGCTGCCGGTCCGCTTAGCGGATACGCGGCTTGTATTCGGGGAGCACCTGTCGTGGCGGCAAGGACGATATGAGCTGCACATCACCCTGTCCAAGGATGATGAGACTTATGACGCGGAAATTGATCCCCGGCTGAATGTATTCATTGATGCACTGATCCTCAGGGGGTGTGACGAGGCCTGGCTCGACCAGATGCGCAACGGCTGCCTGAA
>NZ_JBGFGM010000011.1:0-469 GCF_041224635.1 Leisingera sp. XS_AS12 | reverse complement strand
AGGATGGCGGGCTGGGCCGGGAAAACCGCCTGCATCGCCTTTTTCAACACGCGCAGGCGGTTGGCGGACCGATACCCGGCATCGAATGACAGGCAGTCCGAAACCGAAAGTTCCCATATCGAAGCAATCTGCCTGCCTTCGATGAAGGCGAGGAAATCATCGAGGACACGCAATTGCGGCGCGGTGACAGCCCCCATGTTCAGCGTTGCGGCCAAGGGATCCCATCGCGGGTGCTGCAGGATTTCCGGAACGGTCCGGCGATCAGGTTTTTTCATGCCTTCAGCCTCGTCAGATCGAGCACGTATTTCTGCACCTCGGAGCGCTGCACGCGTTTGTTGACCCAGCCATAGTTTTTCCTGGCAGTGCCGACGGTGTCGTCGAGCAGCCGCTCGAGCAGGTCCCACCTTCCCGGGTTGGCTTCGATCAGCAGCGAGGCCAAGCCGTGGCGGAAATTATGCGGGGTCATCGG
>NZ_JBGFGM010000013.1:0-525 GCF_041224635.1 Leisingera sp. XS_AS12 | reverse complement strand
TGGTCACGGTGGCCGTTGCAGCACTGGTCACGCTCTCGGTTGTGCCTTCACCATCGGTATAGCTGGCGGCGACGGTAATGACCGCGCCGACATCGTCCTGGGTAAGCAAGTAGGTGCTGCCGCTCGCGCCGCTGATGTCGACGCCATCGCGTTTCCACTGGTAAGCGATCGTGCCCAGCCCGTCTTCATCTGCCAGGGTGTTGGCTGCCGTAAGAGTTTGATCTTCAGCAGCGGTTCCGGAGAGGGTGACGGATCCGGTCGGATCGTCGTTGACGTTGGTCACGGTGGCCGTTGCGGCACTGGTCACGCTCTCGGTCGTTCCTTCACCATCGGTATAGGTTGCTGCCACGGTGATGACCGCGCCGACATCGTCCTGGGTAAGCGTGTAGGTGCTGCCGCTCGCGCCGCTGATGTCGGCGCCATCGCGTTTCCACCGGTAAGCGATCGTGCCTAGCCCGTCTTCATCTGCCAGGGTGTTGGCTGCCGTGAGAGTTTGATCTTCAGCAGCGGTTCCGGCGATGGTGA
>NZ_JBGFGM010000004.1:0-281 GCF_041224635.1 Leisingera sp. XS_AS12 | reverse complement strand
TCCAGGGTATCGAACATCTCTTCATTGAGAAGCTCGTCCCGCAGGCTGCCGTTGAATGTCTCTATGAAGGCATTCTGCTGCGGTTTTCCGGGGTCGATGTAATGCCAATCCACGCCGTTCCTATCGGCCCATTTCAGGATTGCCCGGCTGGTGAATTCCGTGCCGTAGCACGTCGGGAAGATTGGCCGCTGAGAGGTTATGGCCACGCGCGCAGCCCTCAAACCGCGCAGCGGGTGGCCATAACCGGGTCTCAGGTCTCAACAGTGGTTTTGCGTAGACCA
>NZ_JBGFGM010000131.1:2500-5175 GCF_041224635.1 Leisingera sp. XS_AS12 | reverse complement strand
GTAACACTGTCTGTTACTGGATCAAATCAAGCCTATCGGGCGATTAGTACCGGTCAGCTGAACGCATTGCTGCGCTTACACCTCCGGCCTATTGGCGTGGTGGTCTTCCACGGCCCTCAGGGATACCTTGTTTTGAGGGGGGCTTCCCGCTTAGATGCCTTCAGCGGTTATCCTGTCCGATCATAGCTACCCTGCACTGCTGCTGGCGCAACAACAGGTCCACCAGTGGATCGTTCACCCCGGTCCTCTCGTACTAGGGGCAACTCCTCTCAAGTATCCTACACCCACGGCAGATAGGGACCGAACTGTCTCACGACGTTCTAAACCCAGCTCACGTACCTCTTTAAACGGCGAACAGCCGTACCCTTGGGACCTGCTCCAGCCCCAGGATGAGATGAGCCGACATCGAGGTGCCAAACACTGCCGTCGATATGGACTCTTGGGCAGTATCAGCCTGTTATCCCCGGCGTACCTTTTATCCGTTGAGCGATGGCCCTTCCACGCGGGACCACCGGATCACTATGGCCGACTTTCGTCTCTGCTCGACTTGTCAGTCTTGCAGTCAGGCTGGCTTCTGCCATTGCACTCAACGAGCGATTTCCGACCGCTCTGAGCCAACCTTCGCGCGCCTCCGTTACTCTTTAGGAGGCGACCGCCCCAGTCAAACTACCCGCCACGCAGGGTCCCGGATCCGGGTAACGGACCGCGGTTAGACATCAAGAGTGCGAAGGGTGGTATCTCAAGGGAGGCTCCACCGGAACTTGCGTTCTGGTTTCGATGCCTACCACCTATCCTGCACATCACAATCCTGATGCCAGTGCGAAGCTGTAGTAAAGGTGCACGGGGTCTTTCCGTCTAACCGCGGGAAGCCTGCATCTTGACAGGCAATTCAATTTCGCTGAGTCGATGTTGGAGACAGCGGGGAAGTCGTTACGCCATTCGTGCAGGTCGGAACTTACCCGACAAGGAATTTCGCTACCTTAGGACCGTTATAGTTACGGCCGCCGTTTACCTGGGCTTCAATTCGGAGCTCTCACCCCTCCTTTTAACCTTCAGGCACCGGGCAGGCGTCAGACCCTATACGTCGTCTTGCGACTTCGCAGAGCCCTGTGTTTTTAATAAACAGTCGCCACCCCCTGGTTTGTGCCCCCGGATCCAAGTTGCCTTGAACCCGGGCCTCCTTCTCGCGAACTTACGGAGGTATTTTGCCGAGTTCCTTCAACATCGTTCTCTCAAGCGCCTTGGTATTCTCTACCAGTCCACCTGTGTCGGTTTAGGGTACGGTCTGATGGAGGGCTATTTCCAGGGACTGCTGAGCAGCCCACTCAATCCGATAAGAGTGAACTACCTTTGCAATCCGTCACATCCTCCTGGCCCAGGAATATTAACCTGGTTCCCATCGCCTACGCCTTTCGGCCTCGGCTTAGGGGCCGGCTTACCCTGCTCAGATTAGCTTTAAGCAGGAACCCTTGGACTTTCGGCGAGAGTGTCTCTCACACTCTTTGTCGCTACTCATGTCATCATTCTCGCTAGTGATCTCTCCACCGGATGGCTCACGCCCCGGCTTCATCGAAAGCCTCTCTCCTCCAATGTTCCCGGAGGAACTAAGGAGGAATGAGACTATGTCACACTACGCTCTGCTACCATGCACTATGTGCATCCTCGGCTTCGGCTCATGGCTTGAGCCCCGTTACATCTTCGCCGCAGGACGTCTTGTTTAGACCAGTGAGCTGTTACGCTATCTTTAAAGGATGGCTGCTTCTAAGCCAACCTCCTGGTTGTTTTGGACATCCCACCTGCTTTCCCACTTAGCCATGAATTGGGGGCCTTAGCCGGAGGTCAGGGTTGTTTCCCTCTCCACTACGGGCGTTAGCACCCGCAGTGTGTCTGCCATCTAGTACTCCCGGGTATTCGGAGTTTGGTTAGGATCAGTAAGCCTGTGGGGCCCCATTACCCATCCAGTGCTCTACCCCCCGGGGTATTCGGATGACGCTCTACCTAAATAGATTTCGCAGAGAACCAGCTATCTCCGAGTTTGATTGGCCTTTCACCCCTAGGCACAGCTCATCCCGATCTTTTTCAACAGATGTGGGTTCGGTCCTCCAGTGCGTGTTACCGCACCTTCAACCTGGCCATGCCTAGATCACTCGGTTTCGGGTCTGATCCCACGAACTCATGCGCCCTATTAAGACTCGCTTTCGCTGCGCCTCCGCCTAGCGGCTTAAGCTTGCTCGTGAGACCAAGTCGATGACCCATTATACAAAAGGTACGCTGTCAGCCCTCAAGGGGCCTCCAACTGATTGTAGGCGTTCGGTTTCAGGTACTGTTTCACTCCCCTCGTCGGGGTGCTTTTCACCTTTCCCTCACGGTACTGGTTCGCTATCGGTCAGTAAGGAGTACTTAGCCTTCGGAGGTGGTCCTCCGATCTTCGAACAGGATTTCACGTGTCCCGCCCTACTTGATACGTCCTTCAGAGCTTCGAATACGGGGCTGTCACCCTCTCTGGCCATGTTTCCCAACATGTTCTTCTCACTCATCAGGCTCGGCTGGTCCGCGTTCGCTCGCCACTACTAACGGAGTCTCTATTGATGTCCTTTCCTCCGGGTACTTAGATGTTTCAGTTCCCCGGGTTTGCTCTTAAAGACCTATGTATTCAGTCCTTAAGTACCTGGTTA
>NZ_JBGFGM010000130.1:0-423 GCF_041224635.1 Leisingera sp. XS_AS12 | reverse complement strand
GTGGTGGCGGGAGATTGACCCCTCGCCGGTGTCATGGGCAAAACCGCCCTTTCTGGCGCCGGTGTTCAGCGCCAGGATCGCGTTCTTCGACAGGGATCCGAAGCTCATCGCCGAGATGTTGAACAGGGACGCCGAATAGGGCTGGTGACAATCGGGGCCGCCGATGGTGACACGGAAATCGCTATCTTCGATATCGACCGGAGCGGCCGAGTGAGTGATCCAGCCATAGCCGGAGCCATAGACATTCTCGGTGGTGCCGAAAGGCCGCTTGTCTTCGACGCATTTAGCGCGCTGATACACCAGGGCCCTTGCCTCGCGAGAGAACGGCACCTCTTCGCGGTCGCCTTCCAGCATATACTGGCGGATCTCTGGCCGGATGGATTCCAGAAGGAAACGCATGTGACCCATAATCGGGTAGTTGCG
>NZ_JBGFGM010000129.1:0-304 GCF_041224635.1 Leisingera sp. XS_AS12 | reverse complement strand
ACAACGTTGATTGTAACCGACGCAGGTTGTTCTGCCTGCCGCCAATCGGCGGTGACATAACAACCCAGCGGCAACGCGCATTTGCTTCGCAAATACGCTGCCTGCCGCTCGCCAGCCTTGCTCCGCAAGGCCGTCGGATTTGGATTTTCCTCGGTTTGGTGGCTACAGCACAAGTGAAACACCCGGTCCCATCCCGAACCCGGAAGTTAAGCACTGTCGCGCCGATGGTACTTGGGCTCAAGCCCTGGGAGAGTAGGTCACCGCCAAACCTAGTAAAATCCAAAACCTCTCTTGAACGATACAA